>CAUHLX010000374.1 GCA_959606705.1 uncultured Bacillota bacterium
TTTCACAGGAGCATTCCGGCTCGACCACCATCTACGGGGGAACCGGACTGGGCATGGCCATCTGCAAGAGCTTCGTGGACCTCATGGACGGCCACATCAACGTCCGCAGCATGCAGGGGATCGGAACGGAATTCGTGGTGGACGTGAAGCTGGGCATCACCAATGAATCCAAGCTGCTTCGCGCCTCAAAGTCTTCCTACAACTTTTCCAAGCTGACCGCTCTGGTGGTGGACGACGATGTGGCGGTCTGCCAGCAGGCCGTTCTCACTCTGAAAGAAATCGGTGTCAAAAGCAGCTGGGTGGACAGCGGGCAGCAAGCCATCGAGCTGGTGAAAAAAAAGTGGAGCGCCAAACAGTTCTTCGATCTCATTCTGATCGACTGGAAAATGCCGGAGCTGGACGGGATCGAAACCGCCAGGAGAATCCGCAAGATCGTCGGCCCCGACGTGACCATCATCATTATCACAGCCTATGATTGGGCCTCCATCGAACAGGAAGCCAAGAACGCGGGAGTCAATTTGCTGGTGAGCAAGCCGCTGTTTAAATCCTCCCTGGTCTCCGCCTTCCAAAAAGCGTTTGATCAGAAGGAAGATACGGAGCCGACGGAGGAACCGGTCTTTGATTTCACCGGAAAGCGAGTCCTTCTGGCGGAGGATCACCCCATGAACGCCGAAATCGCCGCCTTCCTGCTGAACAGCAAAGGGATGGAGGTCGAGCACGCGGAGAACGGCGTCAAAGCGGTGGAGATGTTCACACTGGCCGAACCCGGATACTACGACGCCATCCTGATGGATATCCGGATGCCGATCATGGACGGACTTCAAGCGACGGTCAGCATCCGTCACCTCAATAAATCCGGCGCTCGGACGATTCCAATTATCGCCATGACCGCGGACGCTTTTGAGGATGATGTGATGAAATCGAAACAGGCTGGGATGAACGCTCATTTGGCAAAGCCCATCAATCCTCAGAATCTGTATACCACCCTGCGGCATTTTATTTTCAAAGAGGAGTAAAGCTCAAATCCCCACACGAAAAGGGACGCTGACTCCAATGTATGGATGTCGCCGCGTCCCTTTTTTCATACCCTGATTCTACTCTTTCATCTCTATCCCCATCGATTAATCGGTGTTTTTTCCCCTTTTTCTCTTTTTCACGCATTCGGTGAGCAGGTACTCGATCTGGCCGTTGACAGATCGGAAGTCGTCTTCCGCCCAGGCGGCGATTTCCTTGTAGAGCTCCGCAGACAGCCGGAGTGGAACCTGCTTCTTGCCCTTCTCCTTGCCTTCCATCGTTCCGTTAGTAAAGCGAACCGCTGTTTACAATAGGCTGGGCGTCCTTGTTGCCGCAGAGGACCACCAGCAGATTACTTACCATGGCCGCTTTGCGCTCTTCATCCAATTCGACGATTTCATTTTCACTGAGCTTTTCCAGCGCCATTTCCACCATACCTACCGCGCCGTCCACGATCATCTTGCGGGCGTCGATGATGGCCGCCGCCTGCTGGCGCTGCAGCATGGCCGCCGCAATTTCCTGAGCATAAGCCAAATGTGTGATCCGAGCCTCTACGATTTCCAGCCCCGCCACTTCCACCTTGCTCTGAATGGCAATCTTCAGTTTTTCGGAAACCTCCTGGCTGCTGCCTCGCAGAGATCCTTCGTCCCCACCGTCGGCGATGTCATAAGGATATAGACGAACGATATTTCGCAGAGCCGAATCACACTGGATCGACAGAAATTCCTGATAATTGTCTACGTTGAACACCGCCTTCGCGGTATTGACCACTCTCCAGATCACCACGATGCCAATTTCGATGGGATTGCCCAGCTGATCGTTGATCTTCTGTTTGTCGTTGGAAAGCGTCATGGCTTTTAAGGAAATCTTCTTGCTGACCATCTTGACCTGCTGCCCGCTCTTGGCGGCCTTCTGTCCGGTCGTCATCCCCGCCATCATCTCCACCGCGCTGGTCCCCGCGGCTTCCGCCGCCGGATTGGCCGCTGTCACGAAGGGATTTACGAAGAAAAACCCTTCTCCCCGCAAGGTTCCGTAGTATTTGCCGAACAGAGTCAGCACGTAAGCTTCGTTGGGCTTCAGCACCTTCAGTCCGCAGAACAGGATGGGGCCGATCAGACACAGATACACGAAACATGCCACACAAAGAATCACGTGGAATGCGAACCCGCCTCCGTACAGCATCCCGCCGCTCAATGCGAGGATGGTGTAAACGATCCCTCCCACGGAAGCCAGCATCAACAGCAGGTTCAGCAGCAGCATGGCCATTCCGCTGATCGACCTGGCCTTGATTTCCTCATTTTGGCGTCGAGCCTCCGGTGTCCGGATTTCTTCCCTTGATTTTTCCACACTCATCTTTTTCGTCCTCCCTTTTGATTCCCCTAATTGATATTTTTATGATATCAAAATAATATCACTTTTCATTTGTAAGTCAAGGGAAATTTGGTGGAAAAATGCGGAATCCAGTCGAAAAAAGCAGTCCCTTCCGAATTCATCGAGAAAAGGAACTGCTTTGTTCCGCGGGTTATCGCCCGGTGTAAAACGCATTTCCGTCAATGATCACCGCCGTAACCTCCTCCGGGTTCACCCCGGACAGCGGGCGATATTTACAATAGCTGTTCTCTCCCTCGGAGGAGCTTCGGAGGCTAGGTGCCGCCACGGTACTGCCGTCCCGCTTCTTCAGCACCACCTCACGCTCCGCCGGAGAGGCTCCCGCGGACGAAGACCCTTCCGCAAATTCCCTTCCGTACAGGGTCACTCCCATCATGGACAGCTCGATTCGATCCACGGTTCCTTTGGAATCCGTCAGTTGACCTTCCAAGACCTCCGTAGGTGTTCCGTCCAGTCGGAAAGCGGTGCTCCATTCTCCTTTCAGGAGCGGCCCGCAGTCGGTGAAGCTTCCGCCGATCCGCAGTTCCCGCAGTTCCTCCGGATCTTCCACCCGAATGATGAATTCCTCCAAATTGCTT
>CAUHLX010000375.1 GCA_959606705.1 uncultured Bacillota bacterium
CCAAGATTTTGTAGTATGCGCCAAGCTGGTGTAATAACAGCCCACTACAGTTGATCAGGACTTACGCTTCAAACCATGCCGTCCCTTCCTTCTTTTTTGGGTTTTTATGAAAAAATCCGATTTTTTTCATTTACCCGCATATTTTGCTCGAATTTATAACATGCCCCATTGGCACATGCTTCCTCAACAAGGGCTTAGGATCGAATACCCCGGTAGCCGCCAAAATAATGCCGCCACTCCATCCATGCCATTCAATTTTTTTCTGATTTGTTCTTTGTTAATGATGGAAATGCCCTTAACTCAGTTGCAGTATCCCTGTCGGAGTAGCCGGTCCTGCTCCAGGATTTCCTCCTATTCCGTAGCAATTACCAATTTACCAGTTCGCTGGAATCGAATGCCCTGCTCCTTCGCCTCCACGGCAAACCCCTGAGAACCCTCCACGCAAAATCGCGCCATCAGTGTCCCCGGTCGATTATTGAATCCCGCATGCAGGACCCCACTATTTCTCCCACTGGTTCCAAAAGCCGTATCCGGTTCCCGTTCCAATACTCCCACGTTACATTCGAATCGTGAAAGTTCACGGGCAATGGCATTTCCCACCGCTCCACTCCCCACGATCAGATAGTCGTATCTCATGGTATTCATCGTTTTATAAGTCCCTTCAACAACTGTAACTCCTCTACCTTAAAGACCATCAATAAAATCAGATAACAGATTCCCGCCGTCATAACGGCCAGTCCCAGCCAGATCATCCTGGGCAACCATAACATCTCGCCGACCACAAAGTACACAAATGCCGCCGCTCCCACCGACACGAGAGATGCGGCCAGTATCGTAAACAAGGTCTTCACCGATTTGATGACATGGATCTGTGGGTATTTCTTTCGCAGCATATAATAAAGCAGTAGGAAGTTCCCCATATTGGCAATGCTAGTGGCCAGTGCCAACCCGTTGTGCTTCAGGCTTCCAACCAACAGAAGATTCAACGAAATATTGATTGCTACCGCAAAGAACCCCGCGTAAACCGGTGACTTGGAATCATAGTTGGAATAAAAGACTTGAACCATGAGAGTGATCATTGAACTAAATGCCAGCCCAATGGCATAGTAGAAAACCGCCGTCCCGGTCAGCGCCGTAGCGGTCGGATCAAAGGCCCCTCTTTCATAGATGACCTGCACCACTTGCTCGTGGAATACCATAACCCCGATGGAAAAAGGGACGGCGATGATCAGGATCAGATTGATCCCCGTTCCAAAGATAACGATGAATCGCTCCTCATCCTTTAACGCGCTCGCCTGGGTTAGCTTGGGGTAGGTGATCGTGGTTAGGATCGTAACAGTCAGGCCGGAGATCAGACTAATGATAATATTGGCATAGTTCAGTGCAGCCACACTTCCTTCCACCAAACCGGAGGCCAAAGTCTTGTCCACAAACTGATTGATCTGACTCGCGCTGCTTCCGATAAACACCGGAATCGCCATGGTGGAGATCTGGCGAATCGTCTTCTTTGAAATCCGCCTAACCTGATAGCGATAATTCTGTTTCTTAGCAATCCTCGCCACCAAAAAAAGTCGCAATGCATAGCTAATCAGCAGTCCGAACGCCAATAGATAATAGGTGGAATATGCGCTGACCAGGATCATCGTAATCACGATGAAATTCTGGGTATATCCGATCACAATCTGTGGCAGAAACATATTTTTATATTTGAGATAGGATTCCAAGATTTCTGCGGACGACGTAAAGATCACATAAGAGAAGGTAACTTTAACGAAGAAACTGGTGAGAGCCGCCCTTTCACCGACGAAACCTCTTGCAAAGATGCTGACGATCTGATCGGAGAACACCAGTCCGATTACCCCTGAAATCAGCGAAACAATCAACAAAAGATTGATCACCTCGCTGGTGTAACGATGGCCTGCTTCCTCCCCCTCCTGCTCGTTCAGACGCGAATACAACGGCAAATACGCAGTAGCGACTGCGCTAAAAACTCCGGAAAATATAATGTTCGGAATGCCCGTAGCCATCACGTAGGCATCCGTGATATTGCCCGCTCCGAAGCAGGCGGCCATTACTGTTTCCCGGGCAAACCCCAGCAATTTCGATATTAAAGTTAACACAGCCATCAGAAAGGCTGTCTGTGCAGCATTACGCATGGTACTCCTCTATTAATAGAATCGTTCTAAATGGAGATTTCCATTTGATTCTAGTATTCGCATTCCCGCTCATTTTAGCACAGATCGGTGGAGATGTCTAATTTCATACACTTCCATTCGGACAACTTCATATCTAATACTCCCATCTCAAACAAAATACCCATGAAATTCCAACCGGTCCAGCAATCCATCATTCAGGTGCAGTTCCCGACAGATGTCGAGGAAATAATCATCGGTCATGCTGGCGATGAAGTCCGTGACGATGTCATCAGGCGATGCGATGATCCTGCGGCTCTCTTTCTCACGATAAAGGTTTCCCAAAGCCGAGTCGTTCAAATGATGTTGGAATACCGGCGACTTAAAATTACGGGTTAGCACATCCTCCGTCAAACGATCGTACAACAGGGTCATCAGCGGCTGGATAATCTCATAATATGGAGCGTTCAGCTCTGGATTGTCGTAGATTACCTGATAATTTTCCGCAATGAGGCTCTTGAGATCGTCGAAGACCTCCGGATCCATGTTGAGGGAAGGGGAATCGATGCTATTCTTGATCAGGTTCACCACTACTCCGGAGATGATCTGACTATTCGTCGTCCCAATCAGTCTCTCTTCCTCAAACTTTTGTTTGCCAATCAGACGCGCTCGATAGAGATCTTGACGATCCTTACCCGCGTAGGCGATCATATCGCTGATTCGCACCACACAACCCTCCAGCGAATTGGGCCGAAGGCTCTTATGATAGGATTCTTCCAGATAACAGTGCTCAAAAATATCCTTGAACTCAACGAAATCGTCTATCTGCGATGGGC
>CAUHLX010000376.1 GCA_959606705.1 uncultured Bacillota bacterium
AAGCGATTGGCCATGACCCATTCGATGACGAAACGGATCAAGGTTTTGGGGACACTGGCGTTGACTCCGTACATGGACATGTGGTCGCCGTTGTAGGTGCTCCAGCCCAAGGCAACCTCGGAAAGGTCGCCGGTGCCCACCACCAGTCCGCCCGCCTCGTTGGCTACGTCCATGAGGACCTGCGTCCTCTCTCTGGCCTGAGCATTTTCGTAGGTGACGTCGCGGACCTCCGGGTCGTGTCCGATATCCGAGAAATGACGCAGCACCGAATCACCGATGGGAATTTCCCGAACCTGGGCGCCCAGCAGCCGCATTAAGGTCAGCGCGTTGTTGTAGGTCTTCCCGGTGGTGCCGAAACCGGGCATCGTGATGGCGATGATGTCATCGGCCGGTCGGGAGAGCAGCTTCATCGTTTCGGCGCAAACCAGCAGAGCCAGAGTGGAGTCCAAACCGCCGGAGATTCCCAGCACGGCTTTTTTGGCTCCGGTGTGCTCCAAGCGTTTGGCCAGTCCGGCCGCTTGAATACTGAAAATCTCCCGGCAGGAATGATCCGCTTCCTTCTTGCTCGAGGGGAGGAAGGGATTTTTCGAATAGCTTCGCAGCAGAGTATCTCTCTTTTCATCCACCACGCGAAGCGCGGTCAGCGGAACCTTGCGAACCGCGGAGCGATTGGCGTAAGCGGATGTGCATTCTTCAAAATTCCGGTCGTAGGTCCTCTCAAAACGGATGCGGGCGAAATCGATTTCTCCGTAAAGAATGTGACTGTCCCTTTGATAAAGGAGCCGCCGGGCGATCAGAGAACCGTTTTCCGCGATACAGCCATCGCCGGAGAATACCAGATCCGTGGTGGACTCATACACGCCGGAGGAGGTGTAAACGTAGCCGCAGATGTTCTTGGCGCTCTGTGAGAGGACCAGATTCCTGCGGAAGGCGGCTTTTCCTACGGTCTCGTTGCTGGCCGAGGGGTTGAATAAAATATGAGCACCTGATAAAGCCAACTGAGATCCGGGAGAAATGGGGACCCAGAGATCCTCGCAGATTTCGATCCCTAAATTAAGATCGTTCTCTTCGTCGCGGAAGATCAGGTGGCCGAAGGGGACCTCCTGGCCAAACAGCCGAACCGAATCCAAGGCGTCGGAAACGCGGATCCCGGAAGCGAACCAGCGGGACTCGTAGAATTCCTTGGCATTGGGCAGGAACATCTTCGGCACCACCCCGCGGACTTGTCCGTCCTTCAGTAAAGCGGCGCAGTTGTAATAGTTGTTTTCCATTTTAAGATAAAAACCCACGATCACCGCGGCATGCATGGTCCCGGTGGCTTCCGCCATTTGACGGAGCGCATCCAGCTGCGCCTGATACAGCAGCTCCTGATAAAACAAGTCACCGCAGGTGTAACCGGTTACCGCCAGCTCGGGAAACAGGATGACCCCCGCGCCGTTCTTCTCCGCTTCCTGGCAGCAGGAAAGAATCTCCTGCAAATTGTATTCCGTGTTGGCCACTTTTAATTTCGGAGTAACGGCAGCCACGCGGATCAAGCCCAATGAATTCATTTATCTATCCTCCACCCTAAAGTTTTCCACGTTTTATTATAGTCCTTTTTTGCGAAAAGTAAACGCTTGACAGAAACAAAATATCCATTATAATGATTGATAGGGAAAATATTCTATTTGATGGAATAAAAAACCGTTGGCGGATCGAGAATGGTGGACGATTTCCAAGGGAAATTATGATATACTGATCACATTATGAGTCATTGCGGAAGGATCGCAGGAATTGAGGGAAAAGATGAAAGAACATTATATAGCGGAGCTGAGGACGGAGGCGGAGATTCAAGATTTTTTTATGGTGAAGACCATCGCGCTCAAGATCGGTTCCAACAAAAAACAGTATCTGGACTTGCTGCTGGCGGACAGCACCGGTGAGGTGACGGCCAAGAAGTGGGACGTAGTGGACGCGGAGCTGACCTCGCTTTCGGAGATCAAACCGGGGGGGCTGGTGAAGGTCAAAGCACAGGTTACGGAGTGGAACGGAATGAAGCAGCTGCGGATTCTGAGGATTCGCAGAGCAGTGGACCAGGACGGCTGTGTGCTTTCGGATTACATCAAGGCCGCTCCGGAGCCCACGGAGGAAATGCTGGAGTTTATCACGGAAGCAGCCCGGCGGATGACGGACGAGGAATTAAAGGCGTTGTGCCTGAAGCTGCTTACGGACAATCGGGAAAAGCTGCTCTACTACCCGGCGGCTTCCAAAAATCATCACGCGGAGCTGGGCGGCCTGCTGTATCATGTCAAGAGGATGCTGATGCTGGGCGAGCGGGTCTGTGAGGTTTACACCAATCTAAACCGGGATCTGGTGATCACCGGAGTGATCATTCACGATATGGAAAAGCTGAATGAAATCGACGCCAATGAGATGGGGATCGCCTCGGGCTATTCTTTTGAAGGACAGCTTCTGGGACATCTGGTTCAAGGCGTGCGGTCCGTGGATCGTCTGGCGGAGGAGATCGGCATGAGCCGGGAAAAGGCCGTCATGCTGGAGCATATGGTGATTTCCCATCACTATGAGCCGGAATTTGGCAGCCCGAAAAAGCCGCTGTTTCCGGAGGCTGAAATCCTGCACTACCTGGATATCATCGACGCCAGAATGTATGACATGCAGGAGGCGCTGGCCGCCACGGAGCCCGGCGGCTTTTCCGACAAAGTATGGACCCTGGACAATCGTCGGCTGTATAAGCCCATGGAGAAATCCGTCTGCGAAGACGGAAACCGAGAGGAAGTGGAGACACGGTGATCAAACTGCCGAAAGAAGTGATCCGGGTATTGAAGAGCTTGAGGGAGGAAGGACAGGAAGCCTACGCGGTGGGCGGCTGTGTGCTGCTGGGATTGCTGGGCAGAGAATGCGCCAATTGGGAGCTGGCGGGCCGCGCGCCGGTGGAGAGGATCGGCGAACTGGTGCCGGGATTTGA
>CAUHLX010000377.1 GCA_959606705.1 uncultured Bacillota bacterium
CCATGACCTTTGCCGTGATCGCGGGGCTGCTCCTGCCCATCGGTGTGAAAGACGCCGTGCTGGCCAGCGCGGGCTTGGGCTGGTATTCGCTGGCCCCTATGCTCATCTCCGAGTATTCCGCGTCGCTGTCCGCCATCGCCTTTTTAGCGAATGTGATGCGGGAAGTCTGCTCGATCATCCTGATCCCCGTGATTGCCAAGAAAATCGGCTACGTGGAATGCGTGGCCCTTCCCGGTGCCGCGGCCATGGATACGGTGCTGCCCATCGTAGTGCAGGCAACGGACGATCGGATCGCCATCTACTCTTTCGTGTCGGGAATGCTGCTTTCCATGGCGGTCCCGGTGCTGGTCCCCTTCATTATGGCGCTGTAGTACGTACGCCGGATCAAAAGAGTGGAAAAGGAACGGAACAAGAAATATAATTGCACGACTCCAAGAATTACCACGAAAATGTATATTAAAGTCGAAAAAAAACTCCCCCAAAGATCAAAAAATCATGTAAAATGGGAAAGTATAAAAGCGCATCGAGCGGGCAGTAAAAAAAGGGGGAGAGTAAATGACCGGAATTTCAGGATCAATGAGGAAATACAGGAAATCAAAAAGGTTGACACAGGAACAAGTGGCTAATTTGATCGGAATCCGCCGATCAACGTACTCTCGATATGAAGAGGGGACGAACCGGCCTAGCTGGAAGGTACTGATGCTTCTGGCGGATCTGTATGGGATTACGATGGACGAGTTGGTTGGCCGTGAGATGCGCAGCAGCCAAGGGGAGGACATGGTGGGAAAGCTGACGGAAGAAACGGCGATCCGGCGGCAGCAGGAGGACGAGGAAATACAGCGGATGCTTCGGCTGTATTTGAATGCTCATCCTTATGCCAAAGAAACCGCGCTGCTGATCTTGGAGAAAGGTCAGGGCGAAATGTCACCCGGAAAAGAATTCAAAGACACCAGAAAGGGCTGAGCGGCCATCGGCCCGGGCAGCGAACCGTGTCTTTTAATGATCAGCGGCTGTAAAAGAAAAGCCTGTGAAGAACCATATCGTTCACAGGCTTTTTCTTTGACATTCATGAGTGCCTATCGAAGGCTTACAGATAGCGGAACACGCCGCGCACCTTGCCGAGAATCTTGACATCTTTGACGAGGATCGGACTCATGGTCTGATTTTCCGGCTGGAGGCGGATGTGGTCCGACTCTTTGTAGAAGGTTTTGACCGTCGCTTCACTCTCAAAGCCGTCCACCATGGCGACGACGATGTCGCCGTTGTTGGCGGTATGCTGCTCCTGGACGAGTATGTAATCCCCGTCGAAAATACCCGCTTCGATCATGCTCTCACCTTTGACGGTAAGCATGAAGTTATTGCCTTTGGAAAGGTAACGGGCGGGAACGGGAAAGGAATCTTCAATGTTCTGTTCCGCTAGAATGGGTGTCCCGGCGGCGATGCGTCCTACGACGGGAATGTCCACCACATCGGTCCGCTCGGCGCGGTCCGCGGCGGGAGCTTCTTCGAATTCCTCCGCTTCCGTTTCAACGGCGGTCTTTTTCCGGCCTTCGGGATAAAGAACCTCGATGGCGCGGGGCTTGGAGGGGTCCTTTCGGATGTAGCCCTTCTTTTCCAGGGTGGCTAAATCTTTGTGAGCGGTGGAAGTGGATTTGATCCCCAGCGCCTGGCACATTTCGCGGACCGTGGGCGGATATCCTTTCTTTCGAATTTCGGTCTTCATATAGGAAAGAATTTTCTTCTCGCGTTCTTTCAAAGTTTCCATTTTACTCCTCCTGTATCTCGGTGGCTGAACTTGTTTCTAATAATATAGCATAAAAAGAACAAAATGTAAACGTGTGTTCGAAAAAATAAAAGCGCAAAACCTTTATAAACCAGTTGACTTCATGGAGAAACAATGGTATTGTAGTACGTGCAGGAAATGAAGCAGAAGCTATCCGCTTCTCACCTTACGGCGCAGGCTGGTAGGGTCGATAAGGAACATCAGCCTTGAGAGGCTTGTTTTTAGAGAGCGGATACTTGTGTGATCCGCATTTTTTATTGCGTCAAGCTATGTGATCCACATAGCTAAGATTCCAAAATGGCGGGGCGTGTGCGGGAACGCACGGCGCGTGAGCCCGGAATTTTAACAAGCACAGGAGGTGCAAAACAATTAGCAAGGAGAATCAGATCAACGAAGAGATCCGCGACAGAGAAGTCCGTGTCATCGACGATGACGGGACACAGCTCGGGATCATGTCTATTGAGGACGCGCTTCAGCTGTCTTTGGACAAAAAGCTGGATTTGGTAAACATTTCACCGACGGCCAAACCGCCGGTCTGCAAGATCCTCGATTACGGCAAGTATCGGTACGAACTTCAAAAGAAGGAAAAAGAAGCGCGGAAAAAACAGAAAACCGTTCAGATCAAAGAGATTCGGCTGAGCCCGAACATCGAGGCCCACGACATGGAAGTGAAAGCCAACAACGCGATCAAGTTCCTGAAAGAGGGCGACAAGCTGAAGGTGAGCATGAGATTCCGCGGACGTCAAAACGACGCTGCCGGGACCGGAAACCGGGTGATGAACAGATTTCTGGAAATCGTCGGCGATTTGGTCGTAATTGAAAAAAAGCCTGCCTTTGAAGGCCGGAGCATGATCATGATTTTAGCACCGAAACAGGATAAATAAAAAGAACGAGACAGGAGGAATTCGGACAATGGCAAAGATGAAATCCCATAGAGGGGCAATGAAGCGGTTTAAGACGACCGGTACCGGTAAAGTGAAGAGAAACAAGGCGTACAAGAGCCATAAGCTTACCAAGAAAACCGCCAAGAGAAAACGGGGTCTGAGAAAGTCCACTATTCTGGGCAGCGCGGATCACAAGAGAATCAAGTCGGTACTGAACGTGTAAGAGAAGAGGAGGGTAAGAACAATGGCAAGAGTGAAAAAAGGCGTTAACGCTAAGAAGAGACATAAGAAAGTATTG
>CAUHLX010000378.1 GCA_959606705.1 uncultured Bacillota bacterium
GCGCAGGGAATTTGAGAAAACCGGGAAATAGGAGCAAATAGAAAAAATAGGACCAACAGAAAGCAGAAAATTGAGAGACGTAAGGATCGGTATTCTTCGGAGGAGAGGAATGCCGATTTTTTTCATCTGCTCCTGGGAAAGATATGAAAGGAATCCCTTGCATTTATGAAACAGGTAGTGTATTATGTGCATATAGTATTTTGTATACAAATTTGCCGAGCAGTAAGCTCAAGCTGCCGATTGGTAGGAAAGTGAGGGAATACAATGAAGTATGGATGTCAGTCTATGGTAGGGAAAATTGATTCGATTCTCATTAAAAGGGTATCCGAGGCATTTGTCAGCCAGGACAATCTGAACCGGACCTATGAGGATTTCTGCTATTTTGGGTGTCCGGATTATGAGAAGGCGGCCGCGGAATACGAGAAGTTTGAGGCCATCATCAAGGAAAACGTACCCCACGTCTATTACCTGCCCCAGGACGAACGGGGGGGATTGGATTCCATTTATACGCACGATCCGCTGAAGGTGACTTCCAAAGGGGCGATCTATTTCCCCATGGGCAAGCAGCTGAGAAGCCGGGAGTATCAGGCGACTCGGGCGTATCTGGAATCCATCGGAATTCCTACGCTGGGAGAAATCAAGGCGCCGGGAAAGATGGAAGGCGGGGATGTGGTGTGGCTGGATGAAAAGACCGTGGCCATCGGCCGCGGCTATCGGACCAACGACGAGGGAATCCGTCAGTTCAAGGAATTGACCAAGGATATCGTGGAGGAATACGTCATCGTTCCCATGCCCCACGGGGAAGGCGAGGATGCCTGTCTGCATCTGATGAGCATTATCAGCATGGTGGATCAGGACCTGGCGGTGGTTTACTCCAAATTCATGCCGGTATTTTTCCGGGAGCTGCTGCTGGAGCGGGGGATGAAGCTGCTGGAAGTGGACGATAAGGAATACGATTACCTGGGTTCCAATGTTCTGGCCTTGGCTCCCAGAGTCTGTGTGGTGCTGGATGGAAATCCTGAGATCAGAAAGTTGCTGGAGGCGGAGGGCTGCAAGGTCTACGCTTACGAGGGACAGGAAATGTCCTATCGCGGGACCGGCGGACCCACCTGTTTGACTTGTCCGCTGACCCGACTGTAGAAGAGAAAGGGTTTGTGAGCCATGGAAGAGATGGGGAGAAAACGGGTGGAGCTTTCGGGGATCGGAACGGAAATCGACGAGATTCTTCGGGGCTATGTGAAGGCACAGAGCTTCACCTATACGAAGAGAGAAAAGGAGGCGGAGGGTTTCTTCGTCGACTATTTTTCCAAGCTGCCGTATTATGAAAAGCATCCGGATTACTTCGGTACCTGGAACATCCCGGAGGACGTGTTCGGACGGGCGGTGAGCTTCGCCATGGTCAAGGGGGGCGGGGACGACACCGTGGTCTTTGTCCACCACAACGACGTAGTGGGGGTGGAAGATTTCAAGCAGCTGGCGGATCTGGCGTTTTCTCCGGATGAGCTGGCGGCGGAACTGGAAAAGATCAGTGACACGCTGCTGCCGGAAGCGAGAGCGGATCTGGAGAGCGGCGCTTACATGTTCGGACGGGGTGTCTGTGACATGAAGGGCGGCGGAGCGATTCAGATGGCGCTGCTGAAGCGATACGGTGAGCTGCTGGAACGGGAGGGAGAGGACGCGCTTCCCGGAAATCTGGTGGTCATCGCCGTTCCGGACGAGGAAAATCTGTCCGCGGGAATGCGGGCGGGGGTTCGCCTGCTGGCGAGGCTTCGGGAGAAACACGGACTGAATTACCGTTTGATGATCAATTCGGAGCCGCATCAGAGAAAGGACCCGCAGCGGGGAGTTTTCTCCGAAGGGTCCGTGGGCAAAATCATGCCGTTCGTTTACGTTCGGGGCTTTCTGGCGCATGTGGGCAAGGTGTTCGAAGGATTCAATCCTTTGAATTTAATGAGCTGTATCGTCCGCAAGACGGAGCTGGCCACGGAATTTTCCGACGTGGTGGGCAAGGAGGCCGCGCCGCCTCCCACCTGGCTGTATTTAAAGGACGGCAAGAGTCATTACGATGTATCCATGCCCCTTTCGATCTCCGGCTGCTTCAGTATTTTGACGCTGAATCAGACTCCGGGGAGCGTGCTGGAAAAGGTGCGCGCGGTCTGCCTGGAGGCCTTCGAAGAGATCGTGGAGGAAATGAATCAGCGGTACCGGCGATTTTTGACCGTTACGGGTCAGCCGTTGAAAAAACTGCCTTGGGAGCCGAAGGTCGTGGCGTTTGCCCAGCTGGTGGAAGAAGCGAAAACCGGGCACAATCAGGGCTTTGAGGAGGCGTATGGGAAGAAGCTGACGGAGCTGGGGGCGGCGGTGGAGGAAAATCGCCTGTCTCTGATGGAGAGTCACATCGCGTTGGTGGATTTCATCTACGACTACATCGACGATCTATCTCCTCGGGTGGTGTATGGGCTGATGCCGCCCTATTACCCTAACGTGACCAATGCGTTTCTAGATCCCAAGCTGCGGCGAGGCGGGGTGGAGGGACTCAGCGAAAGTCTGGCGGAGTTCACCCGAAGGACTTACGGTCAGGATTATGATAAGGAAGCCTTTTACACGGGAATTTCCGATCTGAGCTACACCAGTATTTCCAACAGCGGCGAGATTGAAAAGGCTCTGCGCAGCGCCATGCCGTTTTTCGGAGTGACCTATGATATTCCGGCGGAGGTGATCGAGACTCTTTCCATGCCCTGTATCAACATCGGGCCTTGGGGAAAGGATTTCCACAAGCTGACGGAGCGGGTACTGAAGGAGGATTTGCTGGAACGGACCCCTCGAATCATTGAGGAGGCCATCCGGCTGGTGCTGGGCTAGAGGCGGCGGCACAATGAAAAAAGGGAGTGCAAAATGAAAATTTTGCACTCCCTTGTCGTTTGTTTCTCATTGGAAGCGTTGGGGTTTATAC
>CAUHLX010000379.1 GCA_959606705.1 uncultured Bacillota bacterium
CGCGATGGCTCCGTCATCCAAAACGATGATCTCGTCAGCATCCTGCACGGAGCTGATTCTCTGGGCGATCAGAATGGTGGTCGTGTCCTTCAGCGCGGTGCCGAAGGCTTCCCGAATCCGCTTTTCCGTGGCGGTATCCACGGCGCTGGTGCTATCGTCCAGAATCAGCACCGACGGCTTTTTCAGCATGGCCCGCGCGATGCATAGGCGCTGCTTTTGGCCTCCCGAAACGTTTACGCCGCCCTGTTCGATCCAAGTGTCATATCCGTCGGGAAAGCTCATGATGAAATCGTGTGCCTGGGCGTTTTTCGCCGCCTCCACGATTTCCTCTTCCCCCGCGTCAGGATTTCCCCACTTCAGGTTTTCCCGAATGGTTCCGGAGAACAGCGTGTTTTTCTGCAGGACCATCCCCACGTTGTCCCTCAGTGTGTGAAGATCGTACTCCCGCACGTCTCTGCCGTCCAGCAGAACCTCTCCCCCCGATACATCGTAGAGGCGCGGAATCAACTGCACCAGTGAGCTTTTTCCCGCTCCCGTCCCGCCGATGATGGCCACCACCTGTCCGGGACCGGCTTTAAAGTTGATTCCTTTTAAAATGTACTCCTCCGAGTTCTGGTCGTATTTAAAATCCACATTGCGGAATTCCACGTTGCCGGAAAACCGTTCCTCCCCCTCCGGAAGGGCCAAGGCGTCCTCCGGGTCCTTCAGGTCCACCTGAGTGCGCAGCACTTCCATGATCCGTTTGTAGGAGGCGCTGGCCCGGGACATCATGATAAACAGCATGGAGATCATCATCAGAGACATCAGAATCATAAAGATATAGTTGATGAAAGCGGTCAGCGAAGCCACATCCATATCCCCTTGGATGATCATTCCGCCTCCGATGTAGACCACCGCCACGATGGTGATGTTCATCATCAGCATCATCACCGGCATGGCCAGGATCATCAGGCCCATGGCTTTTATCGAAGCGTTCATCAGCGTGTCGTTGGAGTCTTTGAACTTCTCTTTTTCATAATCCTCCCGCACGAAGGATTTCACCACTCTCACGTTGGTCAGGTTTTCCTGTACGTTGCCGTTGACCCGGTCGATGCTGCCCTGCATCTTTTGAAACAGCGGCATCGCCTTGGTGATCAGCAGCGCCAGGGCAATCAGCAGCACCGGCGTAACCACCGCCAGCACCTCCGACATCTTCAAATTCAAGCGAGTAGCCATGAGAATGGCGAAAATCAGCATCAGCGGCGCCCGCACCACCATTCTCATCCCCATCACCGTCATGTTCTGCATCAGCGTCACGTCGTTGGTCAGCCGCGTGGAAAGGGAGGCCGTGGAAAACGAATCGATATTCCGAAAGGAAAACGTCTGTACCTTGGAAAACAGCGCTTTTCTTAAATTTGCCCCAAACCCCACGCCTGCTTTGGCCGAAAACCTGGAGTTGCAGACTCCCGCCAGGATGCACACCAGCGAAAAGACCACCATGATTCCTCCCATGGTTAAAATATAATTCAGATCTCCCGACTGAATCCCCTTGCCTACGATGTTAGCCATCAATCTGGGCTGTATGATTTCCGCCATCACGTCCACGGTGATAAACAGCAGCGCCATGATGACTTCCATCCGATACGGTTTCAGATACGATAAAAATTGTTTCAATGCGTTTCCCCCTTTTCCATCGATAATTCCTCTTTGTAGCTGGCCAGATTTTCACGAATCCGCTTAAAATATCCCGCCAGCACCTCCAATTCCTCCGGCGTAAACCCCGACAGCTTGCGTCTGGCAATGCCGTACATCACATTCTCCGCCATTCGCGTGGCCTCCTTCCCCTGCGCCGATAGGGTCACTTTGTTGTAACGCAGATCCTTCTCGTCCGCCTTTCGTTCCACCAGTCCCGCCTTTTCCAGTCGTTTGACGGAAACGCCCACCGATGCCGGACTGATCCGCAGTTCCTTTGCCAAATCCCTTTGACTGCAGTCTCCCATGTGATCCAGCGCCCGCAGGATTCTGGTCTGACCCGGATGCAGCGGTTCTCCTCCCAGGAGACGAAACGTGCATTTCATCTGCAATACCTGAATTTCCCTCTCCAGCCATAGGATCTCCCGTTCCGATTCCAACAATGTACTCCCACCCTTCTTCCCATTCACAAAAGTGATTTTTAAATGAAAAAACCGGCGGATCGATAACGATAAACCGGTTTACTATCAATCGACTTATTAATAATAACTGTCAAAACAGTTCTTTGTCAAGACGTGCTTTGTGAAGAGTTTGTGAAAAAACGGAAATCGGAAGCCGGGGCCGGGGTGAAGCTCGGCTTCTACCCTCGAAAGTGAGCTTTCACCCTCGGGCCTCAGTTTTCACCCTCGGACGTCAGCTTCCGCAGAGCGGTCTGATAAGCCGCCAGCGTATGTGAGTCGAAACAGACCATCTCTACCAGGCGCACACTCGCGCCTTCCGCGGAATCGAGAAAGCCCCGGATGGTATTCAGCGCCACCTCGGCGGCCTGTTCCACCGGATATCCGTAGATTCCCGTGCTGATGGACGGAAAGGCCACCGTCTCGCAGCCATGCTCTACCGCCAGTCTGAGTGCGTTTCGATAACAGCCTGCCAGCTTTTCCGCCTCTCCCTTTTCGCCCCCACGCCAGATCGGCCCCGGCGTGTGAATCACAAAACGTGCCGGAAGATCATATCCCTTGGTGATTTTCGCCAGTCCTGTCTCGCAGCCGCCCAGCGTCCGGCATTCCGCCAGCAGCTCGGGTCCCGCCGCCCGATGAATCGCTCCGTCCACCCCGCCGCCGCCCAAAAGCGAACAGTTGGCGGCATTCACAATGGCATCCGTCGATTCTTTCGTAATGTCTCCCTGTTTGATTTGAATCTTCATAACCTGTCCTCCACAACACACAGCCACCGGAGAAATCTCCGATGGCCGTATCTGTTTTT
>CAUHLX010000380.1 GCA_959606705.1 uncultured Bacillota bacterium
AAACGGGACGGTCCGATTCCTTCAAGGCATCATACAACGCCTGGTCCGCGCGATAGCCTACCGATGTAATTACGGTATCCGCCGGAAGTTCCACCGCTCCGTCTTCCGTTCGGATCGTCACGCTGCTTTCCTTTACCTGATCCAGCTTTGACTTGCGATAAATCTTCACCCCGTGAAACACCAGCAGATCCTTCAACATATCGTAATTCATAAAGGGCATTCCGTGAGGACCTCCCAGAATGTCCGGCAGCATTTCCACCACCGAGACGGTCTTGCCCTGCTGCGCCAGCCAGAGAGCCGTTTCACAGCCCACCAGTCCGCCGCCTGCCACGACAATCTGATCTCCGGTTCCTTCCGTCCCATTTAATACGTCCGCCGCCAGACAGACGTGGTTCGCGGAACCGAAGTCCGGTCGGATCGGAGACGCCCCGGTGGCAGTCACCACCACGTCTGCCATGCTGGCGTTCACCGCCTCCGAATCCGCAGCTTGATTCATTTTTATGGTAATCCCCAATTTCTTTAACTGGTTTTCATACCATTGAATCAGCTTCCGGTCGTTTTCCTTGAAATCAGGGACTCCTCCGGGTATTAAATTACCGCCTAAACGTCCGCTCTTTTCCCAGAGCTCCACACTGTGACCGCGAATCGCACAGACCCTGGCACATTCCATCCCGGCCACGCCGCCGCCGATGATCAGAACATTTTTCTTTTCCAATGCGGGAGAAAGACCGTAAACCTCTTCCCGGCCGCAAGACGGGTTTACCGCGCAGGACAATGGCAATCCCTGTGCGATTCTTCCCATGCAGCCGTCGTGACAGGATAGGCAAGGACGAATCTCATCGTAGCGTTCGGTCTGCAGCTTCTGAGGCAGATAAGGATCCGCCAGCAGAGGTCTTCCATATGAAATAATATCACAGCAGCCATCCAGAGCATCCGAAGCCACCTCCGGATCGTCCAATCGACCGGCTAAAATCACGGGAACATCCACGACCTCTTTTACCATTTTTCCAAACTTGCGGTACATCCCCTTTTCAAAATACATTGGCGGATGATTCCAATACCATGAATCGTAGGTGCCGGCGTCCACGTTCAGAGCGTCGTACCCGGCCTCTACCAGAATCTTTGCCGCTTCCAGCCCTTCTTCATAATCCTTCCCCGCCTCGGTGAACTCCTCACCGGGCACCGCGCCCTGCCGCAGTCCCTTCATCATGGATTTGACACTGAATCTTAAAGAAACCGGGAAGTCCGGTCCACAGGCCTGCTTAATCCCCGCCACGATATCCGTAGCGATTTTTAAACGGCCTCTCAAATCTCCGCCATATTCATCCGTCCGGTGATTGAACAATGCGATGGCAAACTGATCCAGCAGATACCCCTCGTGAACCGCATGAATCTCCACGCCGTCAAAGCCAGCCTTCTTGGCCACCGCGGCGGACTTCACAAAATCACCGATTAGAATCTTAATTTCCTCGATGGTCATTTCCTGATGAACGATCCGCGGATCGAAGCGATTGGTATTTTCCGACGGGGCAATGGCCTTTTTGAACAATCCCGGAACCGCGGAACGTCCCAGACCCCCGGTCAGCTGAAGGAAAATCTTCGAGTCATAAGCATGAATTTTCTCGATCATCGGCGCGGTGGTCATACAGAACAGCACGGGATTGTAAGACGGACATGGCAATCCGAAATCCGCGATTTCATTGTAATCCACCGAGCAGATTCCGGTAATGATCAGTCCGGTGCCCCCTTTAGCCCTCTCAATATAATAATTCTGAGCGTTCGGGGTAAATCCCCCTTCGTAATCCGCATATCCCACCAGCCCCATGGGCGCCATGGAAATACGATTTTTCAGCCGTACCGTTCCAATTCGCGTCGGTTCAAACAACTTTGCGTATTTCTGATCCAAGGCTTTCTCCTCCTTTTTCTTTCCCAACCGAAAGAGCGCGAAAAATTCACGCCTTTTTCTTTCATCTTACCTTTGAATCCGGCAGGAGTCAATCAATTTTTGTACTCAAGTATAAATTTACAGAATCTTTTTAGGCAGGAAAGAACCTTACAGCTTTGATACGAATTTGTTTGGTTGAAGAATGATTTTTCCGGATCTGTGGAAAGCTAATCGACGCAATCAAAAAACGCATTCGTTACAAAGGAGAATTTCAATATGACCGGAATACTAATGAGCATCATCGCCGGGGCGGCGATGAGTTTTCAAGGTGTTATGAATACACGCCTCAGCGAAAAAATCGGACTGTACGAATCCAACGCTTTCGTCCAGGGGACGGCCTTCATCCTAGCATTGATCGCCGTGTTTATCGTGGGCAAAGGAAACTTTATGGAAATTACCAACGTGAGCAAAATCTATTGGCTGGGCGGGGTCCTGGGACTGATCATTACGGTCACCGTGATGATGGCCATCGGCAGTCTCAGCCCCACCGTGGCCATTTCCGTCATTCTGGTGTCCCAGCTGCTGGTGGCGGCCCTGATCGACGCTTTCGGTCTGCTGGGTTCGGAAAAAATCCCCTTTGACTGGACCAAATACGTGGGAATCGCCCTGATGATCGGAGGAGTCGTTCTCTTCAAATGGCAGTCAAAGTGAGCCGAATTACAGTTTTGTGATTTTAAAATCTCCGCTTATCGTTTCGACGGAGAACTCGGCATTCCCATTTCCATAAGTATAAATCTCTTCCTCCTTACTGGTGGTAAAGTCGCTGGAGAAATCTCCGCTCATCGTATCGAACTCCGCTCGAAAGCCCTCGTTTGCGGGAAGGCGCAGTTTGAGATCTCCGGAGGTCGAGGAGAATTCTATTTCCCTGGGAACCGTCGTGGAGGCCACCGTTCCGTCTCCGCTGATGGTATCCATTTCCAGAGAATCGATCCGGCCCGAAAGGTCTAAGCTTCCTGATGTGCTGTCCAGCTCCACTCGCTGT
>CAUHLX010000381.1 GCA_959606705.1 uncultured Bacillota bacterium
GGTCGGCTCTTACCGCTTCCTCCATGAAATGGGTGATCAGCACGATGGTTTTCCCTTCCTTGTGCAGACGTCGGATGATCTCCATGACTTCTTCCCGTCCGTGAGGATCCAGCATGGCCGTAGGTTCATCAAAAATGATGACCTTCGGCCGCATGGCCACCACGCCCGCGATCGCTACTCGCTGCTTCTGCCCGCCGGACAGATTATGAGGCGCTTTTTTTCGATATTCATACATGTTTACCGCATATAAATACTGGTCCACGCGGTCCCGGATCTTGCCCGGCGCCACACCCAGATTTTCCGGTCCGAAGGCCACGTCGTCCTCCACGATGGCGGATACCAGCTGATTGTCCGGATTTTGAAACACCATTCCCGCGGTCTGACGAATCTCCCAGGTCCGGCTGTCGTCCCTGGTATCACAGCCGTTCACATAAACAGCTCCGCCGCTGGGCAGCAGCAAGGCGTTGATATTTTTGGCCAAGGTGGACTTCCCGGAACCGTTGCGGCCGATGATGGCCACGAAGCTGCCCTGCTCCACTTCTAAATCCACGTGGTTGACCGCCGCCACGATTTCTCCTTCTTCGTCTCTCCGATATTCAAAAACCAGATCCTCGATGCGGATGATCGCCTCGTTTCCGGTTCTGTTTTCCCCTAATTTCATTTCGTCGTTCATCGATCCCCCAGACCTGCCTTCTATTCATAAACCCGCTTACCGGCTTCGGAAACCAGCCGGCTGCACTGGTCGAAAAATTCTTTGCTCTGCGCTTTATCCTTGTAATCCATGCGATAACCCACTGCGTCCAGATACTTGGCGTATTCTCTGAGGATGTCAGCAGTGCTGCTGTCCGGATGGCCGGCGATAAACGCGGTATACGCGTCATCCGCCTCCTGAGAAAAATCCGCGGTGGTAAAATCAAAGATCGGTGTGTTGTTCATCCCCATCAACATGATGCCCAGATAATTTTCATACATCCATTTGGCGTCGTCACGGATCAACTGGTCCTCTTTATTTTCCGCGATCAGCTGCTCCACGGAGTAGGCTCGCTCCGCCAGCTGGCTCCAAGAGATCATCAAAACCGCGTTGTCCGAAACGGGCTGATTGAACTCCGTTTCCTTCAACTGATATAACCCGCTCAGCGCCGGTCCGACGGCTTTTCCATACTCATCTATGAGCTCCTGGTAATTCACCGACAGAAGAATCCGTTCTTCCTTCATAGAAAACCGAATACCGGACTTTTCCAGCGCCTGGCAAAGCTCCCGGGTTTCCGGCTCCTGGATTTTTTCGGCGTCCACCGTGCCCAGCTCGGAATCGTAATACGGCGACAGCAGAGAGGAAATGCCTTCTTCCGCGTCTACGTTGACATACTGCAAAAGATAATCCTCGTATCCCATCATCATCTGTTCGGCCTGATCCTGATCCAGTTTGGAAAGGTGGTCATCCAAATAAGCCCGGACCTTTACCATGTGCTGAGGCGTCGCTTTCTGTTCCACCATCTGCTGAAATTCCTTGTGAATCTCTCCTTGGTTTTCCCCACAGGAGCAGAGAACCGTTATAATCAAAGTAACCAGAATTCCGATCCCTAATTGTTTTCTCATATTGCGAGCCCTTTCCCATATGACACGTTTGTCTTGACTATTTATTATAGCTTAATTTCATTTCTGTTACAAGCATGCGATTTCATTGTAATCTCCGGGGGGCAATGGTATATTAGAGTCACAAATGATCAAGCATATATATGTAGAATGATTAAACAGGGGGATAGGAAAATGTTGTGTGTATCCAGATGGAAGCGGGCTTTGTGCTGCCTGCTGATGGCCGCCGTGGTCTTTACGCTTTCCGTGCCGACGGTTCGCGTGCACGGCGCCGATGTTCCCAGTGACATTAAAGGACACTGGGCGGAAACGTATATCAAAGAAGCGATTTCCAAGGGGATTCTCTCGGGCTACCCGGACGGTACGTTCAAGCCCAATAACAATCTTACCCGGGCGGAGTTCACCCACATTCTCAACGCCACGTTGGGCAATGAAGGCGTGTCCAACATCTCGTTTTCGGATGTTCCTTCCAACGAATGGTATTACAACGATGTGAAAAAAGGAGTCAACGCGTCCTACATATCCGGCTATGACGACGGTACGTTCAAGCCCGGCAATCCGGTGACCCGCCAGGAGGCTGCCGTGATCCTGGCACGCATCCTGCCGATTTACGCCAATACCGGCAATTTATCCGCATTTCCTGACAAGGGTGATGTGGCCGAATGGGCCTACTCCTCGCTGGAACGGGTCAACGCCAAGGGCTATATCGGCACCTTTGAGGACGGCAAGCTCCATCCCACCAGCCCGCTGACCAGAGCTCAGGTCTCCAAGATCATCTATGATATTCTGAGCAAGGAAAGCATTGTCAAGACCGATCCGTCCGTTTCCACCGATAATACCAAGGAAACCGGAAAGATCTTTTCCAACAACGTGACCATCAGCTCCTCTCTGGGCAACGGCAGCGCCACGCTGAACAACTGCGTGGTTTTGGGAACGCTCTACATACAAGGCGGCGGTGAAAATACCGTAACCCTTTCCAGCTCCCGGATCAATCGAGCCGAGGTGGCCCGCTCCTCCGGAGATCCGGTTCGGGTGCTCATGGGCGGAGAGACCAACGTATTGAATATGACCGCGGCCCAAAGTGCCACCATCCAGGCTTCCGCTTTGGCGGGAGGCAGCTTCGGACCCGGCGCTCCTAATATTCAGGTCCTGAAAGGAGCTAAAATCCTCTTTTCCGGCAACTTCCCGGCCATCAAGCTGGCAGGCACCGGCGCCGAAGTGACTCTCACTTCCGGAACGGTGGAACAGCTCACGATAGACAGCGGCGCCTCCAACAGTGACGTCACGGTAGAGAGCACCGCCACCATCAAGGACG
>CAUHLX010000382.1 GCA_959606705.1 uncultured Bacillota bacterium
AAAGAAATTGTATACCGTGGGTCCGCACACGTAGATTTTGATTTCGTTCTCATCGATGGGTACGAACTCCTCTTTTTTTCTGGTCAGTGTATTATAAACCTTCATTTTGTTCCTCCTGTTGTTCTTTGCACAAGCCGCTGTCCGCCAGGCCTTCTCCGGCCATTGAGCGAAGCCGGTTTTCCAGCATGACCACACGTCTGCGCAGACATTCCAGCTCCACCGCTACCGGGTCCGGCAGGTCCACCTGATTCAGGTCTTCCACATGCTGATCCCCTCGTTTGACGATCCTTCCCGGGATTCCTACCACGGTACAGCTGTCCGGCACTTCCTCCAGCACCACGGAACCGGCGCCGATCTTGGAGTTATTGCCCACTTTAAACGGTCCAAGCACCTTGGAGCCCGAGCTGATCACCACATTGTTTCCTATGGTGGGATGACGTTTCCCCACGTCCTTTCCCGTACCGCCCAGAGTCACTCCCTGGTAAATGGTCACATCGTCTCCGATCTCCGTGGTTTCTCCGATGACCACAGCCATGCCGTGGTCGATGAAACATCGCCGGCCGATCTGCGCTCCCGGATGAATTTCGATCCCGGTTAGAAATCTGGCAAACTGAGACAAAATTCGGGCCAGGAGCTTTAATTTGTGCCGATACAGGAAATGGGACGGTTTGTGAAAAATCAAAGCCCACACTCCCGGATAACACAGCAGGACCTCCGGAATGTTACGCGCCGCCGGATCTCGGATCAGCACGGTCCGGATGTCCTCATGAACCTCTCTGAAAAAAGCCACTGGCATCCCCTTCTTCAAAAAAATAGATTATGGCGGATGGAAAATCATCCGCCATAAAATTATATCTCATATTAGGCTAATTATCAAAAGTTTTTCAAAGGTTTCTATAAATAATTGAGTGGGTTTTGAGGAACTCCGTTGATCCGCACCTCCGACACCGTCTGTCCCGGTGTCACGCTGACGGTATTGCAGTGCTCATACCAAGTTTCCATTCCGTTGCCATGATCGATCTTCACCATCAAACCGCAGGTCCCCCGGTAATCCGCCACCGTAACCGTACCTGCCGCCGCCGCGACGATAGGGGTTCCCGCCGGATTTCTCAGATCCACGCCCGTGTGTCTGCGCCCGCCGCGGGACGCTCCGAAGGAAGAGGATACGTTCACCGGAACCGGTCTGGTCAAGCTGCCGCCGGAACCGTAGCTGGCGCTGGCAATGCTGGCCACGTAAGCCGAACCGCCGGAGCTGCCTTTCGTTCCCTGCAGGGCCACTTCCTTTTGCGGCTCTTGCACCACGCTGCTGGTCAGAACGGTATTGGATACCACCTTGCCGTTTTCCTTCACCACTTCGGCGACGGTTTCTTTTACACCTTCCACGCCTTCGGTCTTTACTCTGGTAACGCCGGCGTTCAGCGAACTGCTCTTTTCATAAACCGTTTCATATGGAACCGCTTCCTTGGTCGTAATCTTTTCCTGAGTGGTCACGGTCAGATAAGGGACAAACGCCGTCATCCGAATCTGCTGTCCCACCTTCAACGAGGCCGGGTCCGTCACATCGGGATTGAGCGCCATCAGCTCATAAGGGCTCATGCTGTAGTTGGAAGCGATCACCCAAAGGCTTTCTCCCTTGCCCACGGTATAGGTGACGGGTTCTTCCTTGCCGGTGGCAATATAGGAAACCGCGTCCTCCACGGTTTTGAGATCTCCCAGCCGCACCGCGCTCTTGGTGATCGCCACGTCCTCCTTGATCTGCGCGCTGATCACTTCGGAGCCTTCGGTCAGATAGGTGGCCTTGACGTCCTCCAGAATCTTCTCGGCGTTTTTCTTCGTGGTAGTGACCACCAGCCTGTCGTCTCCCACCATCAGCGCCCAGCCGTTGGCCATGCACAGATCCGTCTTGGCCAGCTTTTCGCTCAACTCTTCCGCGTCCGCAAAGGACACGTCCTTTTTCCTCAAATCGGTCGCTTCGACGGCCAACTGATCTTCCTCCACCAGAATCTCCTTGACTCCGGCTTTCTCGGCCAAATCGGTTTTTACCATCGATACCGCTTCCGCCACCACCGTCTCCTCCTGCACGTAGCCGAGGATTTCTCCGTCCGCGGTGACTTTATAAACGTCCGTCCCGCTCATGGCGATCAGCGCACCGCCCGCCACCAGAACGCTCAGCACTCCGGCTCCCGCCGACAGCACCACCTTTTTATTCCATCTGCTCAGATGTTCTTCCCAAAATTCATCGAACTTATTTCTAGCCTGACCGGAAACCCTATTTATCTCTAAGGAAACCTTTTCTCCGGTCTCCTTTGCTTTCCCCTTTAATACCCCCGCACTTTCAAATGTGTGTTCCTTAAAACGTCGAAGTGCGTCTTTCCACTGTCCCACACACTTGTCCATTTTAAAGCCTTCTTTGAAATTCATAATTCACCTTCCTTAAATCTCAACTGGCAGCGTCTTTTTTTCCGACCATCCTTTCCAATTCCTAACTTGCCCCGACCGATTTATCCTTCGATCTGCCACGGCGGAATTACACAAGAAATGTTACAAGAATATTACGGAAGTGTCAAGGGAAGCAGGGAAAGTTTCACAATCTTCACAGAACCCTCACATTGAGTCGCTCGGTCTAATCGTTTAAATTTCAACGTTTTCGCACGGTCTCCCCACAGTATTCCATGGCAAAACTTCGCAGTTCATCCAACTTGTTTTTTCGTCGTTTCCGGATAAAACTGCTCATTGAAAAACAACCGTTCGGTAGTATATACTGTAACGGTATGAATTGTGAAGAACCGTTGGCGCCGAGCTGCGCCGCCGCAGGGAAACGCTTTCAAGCACCGGCGGGGAAAGGAGGTGGCCGTATGAATCCGGTACTGAAATATCGAGGAGGAAAATCCAGAGAAATTCCGCTG
>CAUHLX010000383.1 GCA_959606705.1 uncultured Bacillota bacterium
ATCTTTTTGAAGAAATCGCCAGTCAGCATCAGGGAGCGCTGCTCTTGTTCCATCCTTGCCTGATCCGGAATCGCATAGGCCGACTGGATATAATAGCGCTTAGAGCCTTTGTTACAGACAAAATCAATTTCCAACTGCTTGCGGATTCCGTGACCTTTTTCATTGGTTTTATTCAGAGTGATAACGCCCACATCTACATTGAAGCCCCGTATCATCAGCTCATTGAAGATGATATTCTCCATAGCATGAGTTCCTTCCAATTGGCGGAAATTGAGACGGGCATTCCGCAACCCCAAATCGGTAAAGTAATATTTGACCGGTGTGTTGATATACTTCTTACCTTTAATATCATATCGGACAGCACTGTCGATCAGAAAGGAATCACAAAAATAGTCGAGATATCTTTTAATAGTTGTGTTGCTGATCGTTTTCTGCTTGACACTTTTGAACGTAGCCGACAACTTTGTCGGGTTTGTAAGCGAACCGATAGTAGATGAGAGAATATTCAGAAGTTCCTCCAATTCTGCCCGGTTGCGTACATTATGTCTTCCTACGATATCTGAAATATAGGTTTCCTCGAACAGCGACTTCAGGAAATCAATCTTATCTTCCGGACTTAAAATATTCATGATAGGAGGCAGTCCGCCGTAAAGCATATATTCATTCCAGCCGTCCTGTTTCGTCCCCGAATAGACAGACATAAATTCAGCAAAACTGAGAGGATGCATATGAACTTCATCTCCCCGTCCCCGAAATTCGGTGATCACATCCTTGGACAAAAACCGGGCATTGCTTCCTGTCACATATACATCCACATTTTTCATACGGATTAGGCTATTTAATACGGATTCAAACTCTCCCAAAAGCTGCACCTCATCCAGCAGCACATAATACATTCCATCATTATTAATCTGTTCCTTGAGATAGGGATACAAAACTTCCGGATCACGAAAACACTTGTTCTCAAAGGAGTCAAACGCAATTTCTATAATGTACTGTTCATCCACTCCTTCTGCCAGCAAATGATCTTTGAACAGATTAAACAACAAGTAGGACTTTCCGCAGCGACGGATGCCGGTCACCACCTTGATAAGTCCATTGTGCTTTTTATTTATGAGCTTATTCAAATAAATGTCTCTTTTTATTTCCATATCATATTCCATCTTTCTACTGAAAGTTTTTGCGAGTTATCGCAAAATAATTTACCACTTCGCTTGCCATTTAATCTTTGGATATATCCTTTTTCTTTCAGTGAAGCGATTTTATTCTTAATGGTTCGTTCTGATTTTCCAATTCTATCTGCCATTTCCTTCTGCGCACGATATTATCACTTTGCTTCGGAACATAATCCACATGCATGTATCTATTTTTCAGCTCATAGTCCGTTCCTAAAATCAGATTGCGAAAGAACATTTTGTTCCATTATAACATCCTTCAAAATAAAACACAGCAAAACATCATAGGAATTCGATGCTTTGCCGTGTGTATCCTTCCCAACGTTTTTTCCTCTACGCCTGCTTTCCTGCCTCGTAGGCCTCCTTCATGGCGTTGGTATTCCGAACCTCACCCTTCTCGTAAACGCCGGCTCCATAGATCAGCGCCTTGACCGTGGAACCCGGCAGACAGTCGGTGAATCCGCGCAGGGCGTCCATGGTGCGTTCCATGGCCCCTTTCCCCGCAGCGGCGGTGGCAATGAAGTAAAAATCCTTGCCCGCGATCTCCGTGTAACGAGGCAGCGTGCGGTCGATAAGGGTTTTCAACTGTCCATCTACGGAATAGAAGTAAACCGGAGTAGCCAGTACGATGACCTCGCTCTCCACCAGCCGCTCCAATATGGGCTCCATATCGTCCTTCTGAACGCAAACCCCCGTGTCCCGGCAGCCATAACAGGCCAGACAGCCGCCGATGTTCCGTTCATGCACATAAACCTTTTCCACGCTGTGTCCGGCTTCCTTCGCACCCCTGGCAAACTCGTCGCAGAGAAGGTCGGAATTGCCTCCCTTTCGGGGGCTGGCCGATAGAATCAAAATCTTTTTGCTCATGATAATGCTCTCCTTTTTTCCTTCTGAAAGCTTTGAAGCTTCCACACTTCAGTTAGATTTCCACAATCTCATAGCTTCGGTTTCCCAAGCCCAGCTCCGCCGCCCGTTCCACCGTGTGAATTCCGTTGCGGGATTCCATGCGTTCGATCAGAGCTGACTTGCCGGGATCGGGAGATTGGTACACCGCGTCCACGCAGGCCTGGTCCACGGCCACCGGATCTACGGAAGCAAAGATTCCCAGATCTCCCATCTCCGGCTCGTGGGGATTGCTGTCGCAGTCGCAGTCCACGGACAGCCGGTTTGCCACATTGATATAGAGAAGATTCTCTCTGCCCAGGAAATCCATAACCGCTTTGTCCGCCTCGGCCATACACTCCAGGAAAGAATCGTGATCCGCCGTCCACAGGTTCTCCGGAATTCCCACTCCGTGGATATGCGCTTTTCCATGGGAGGAGGCGACGCCGATGGACATGTTCTTCAACGCTCCGCCGAAGCCGCCCATGGCGTGCCCCTTAAAGTGAGACAGCATCAGCATGGAATCGTAGTTTTTCAGATGTTCGCCGACGAAGTTTTCCGTCAGATGCGTTCCGCCGATCACCGGAAGCGACAGCTCCCCTTCCTCATCCATGATATCGCAGGGCGCGATCTCCAAAAACCCATGCTCACGAATTGCCTGCCAATGTTCTGCCGAAGAAAACCGCCTTCCTTCATATGCCGTGTTGCACTCCACAATGGTTCCTTTCAGCTCTTGGACCAGATCCGCGATCAGCCCCGGCTGCAGATAATTATGCCCTCCCGGTTCTCCCGTAGAGAGCTTCACCGCCACGTTTCCGTTCAGTGGTTGATCCAAA
>CAUHLX010000384.1 GCA_959606705.1 uncultured Bacillota bacterium
ACCCAGGCGATGCTGCCGCCGCCGGCCCCGATGCTGTGCACCGCAACCCGGGCGATCCCCGGAACCTCGTCGCCGATCACCGTCTCCCGGGAGATTCCGATGTGATTATCGATGACGCAGCTTACATCGAAGGTCGTCCCTCCCATGTCCAGCACCACCGCATTGGTATCGTCGGCGTCCGCGTTGACGTAAATCCGCCCCGATACCGGCGCCATGGCGGGCCCGGAATCGATGGACAGCAGAGGATTTTCGGCGATTTCCGCCGGACTCATCACGCCGCCGTAGGCGTTGAGCATCCCCACCTCACCGAGAAAGCCAGCTTTGTTGAGGGTTTCGTTCAAGCTGCCGGAATAGGTGGAAATCAGCTTCTTTACGGAAGCGTCCATGGCCGTGGCCACGAATCTCCGATATTCGTTGACCTGCGGGTTGACCTTGGAGCTGATCACCACCACCGCTTCCGGCCACACCTCCGTGATGAGCTCCTTGGCCCGGCGTTCATGCCGATCGTTTACCGGAGACCACAAGAAGCAGACCGCGATGGCTTCCACTCCATAGGATTTCAACTTCAGCGCCGCTTCCTTCACTTCCTCTTCGTCCAGCGGCACCTCCACCCCGCCCTCCGCGTTCAAGCGTTCCGTCACCCCCAGAGTCAAATAACGGGGAACGAAGGGCTCTGGAAAGTCCAGATATAAATCATGAGGATTTTTCGGCGGGCCTTCCCGAAACAGCAGCACATCCCGAAAGCCCTTGGTGGTAATCATGCCGACCTTTCCGGCTTTTTTCTCGAGAACCGCATTGGTGGCGATGGTGGAGCCGTGGGTCAGCCGTCCGCCGGAGACCACGCTGGATTCCTTCAGCAGCTGTTCCGTCGTCATTCCGTAAAATTCGGCCGCGCTGCTCAAGGCCCCCAGAATTCCTCTCGTATAATCGTCCGGGGTGGTGGGTGATTTGAAGATTTGAATCTGTCCGTTTTCATCAAAGATTGCCGCGTCCGTAAAGGTGCCGCCGACATCTACGCATGCATACTTTCCCATGTCTTTCTCCCTTTCTTTACAGCCCGCGGATTACCGTTTTCTCTTCTGCGCGCGCAGCGCTTCCGTCTCCGTCCATTTCACCGAATATTCCTCCTGGATAGTATCCAGTAAAACGCCGTATACCTCCGCCGCGTATTCTTCGGTGATCCAGCCCTCGCGAACCCGGTGGCAGACCCGCTGCGGATCGCGATCCAGCGGATCGCCGTAACCTCCCGCCACACTGCATTCCCCCACGATGACCTGTCCCTCGTTGAGTACCTCCGTCGAGTAATAAGGCCGTCTCTCCCGCCGCTCCCGGCCCTCGCTCAAAGCGTAGCGGAAGGCCTTGTTCAAATGCCCGTTCTTCCCGCCTTCCACGCCTCGCGGCTCATTTTTTCCTCCGTCGCAGGCGTAAGTAACCGTAACCGGCAAGCCTCTGGCGGTGAGCTCGAAAATGCATCCGGGCGCGGAATCGAATTCTCCGGAGCCCAGCGTGTCGGTCATGATCTCTTCCTGAAGGATCAACACCGGATACTGCTGCTCCAGAAGCTCCACCGAATTCCACTTGCTGGCACCGGCGTTTCCGGCGTCGCAGAAGTTGATCCATCCGTCGTGGCCCTTTACTCCCGGACCACCGGTGGCGCCCAGAATAAACTGATTGACGAAGGGCTCGCCGTTCTTTCGAAAATCATGGCCGGAGTAAACTCCCTGGGAAACGGAGACGTTGCAGTTGGTTTCCGCCATTCCCGTCTCCCCCCGAAGCTGATTGAACATGACGCCCACGCCGCTGGCGGTCCTGGCCGCCAGATTTGTAGTGCAGGCGGAGTAGGACCTGGGATGCTCGGCCTTTCCCAGCAGACAGCCCTTTCTCATGCGGACCTGAATGTGATCCATGGCCCCGTCGATGCAGGGAATATCCGCCATGTGATACATGACCCCCGCCCGGCAGGCGGCTACGGTGGTGGATTCGCACAGATTCAGTCCCCAGTCCATGGCGTCCACGTTCCGGGTGACGTCGATGAGAATGTTACCCTTTTCCCGGTCCACATCCGCCTCCAAATGGATCAGAATATCATCCGAAATCCCCGGAACCGCATCGAAGAGAAACTCGTATTCCGCGTGTGTGTTCACCAGCTTGCGGACCTCTTCCAGCATCATTCGTTCGGCGTAGTCGGTATAGGCTTCGCCGAACTCTTTGATGACTTCGTTTCCATATTCGGCGCACATCTTCTCCAGCTGGCGTTCCGCGGTCCGTACCGAACCCAGACAAGCCAGATAATCCCCGTACCACAATTCGGGAACCCGGATGCGCATTTTGGCGATGTTGATGATGTCAGCCACATCTTTATAATCCTTCTGGATCTTGATGCAGGGCCAGATCAGCGCTCCCTCGTCATAAACGTCCTTGGCCCAGGCGTGATAGGTGGTAGGCAGACTGTTTCCGCAATCCGCCTGATGCGCCTTGATCACGGCGAAAAACATCAGCTCACCGCCGGAAAAAACCGGCGCGATATAGGTGTAATCCGCGGCGTGGGAATTCCCATGGTAAGGGGAGTTGTTCAGAAACACGTCGCCCTTGTGAATCCCGTCCGGATGGTTGAACAAATGCTCGGCCATCAGCCCCATGTTGCCGCAGTGAATGGGAATGCCCAAGGGGGCGGCGATGACCTTCCCCTGGCGGTCAAAGATCGCGGTGGAAAAATCTCTGGCGAAATTCAGCACCTGTGAACGGGCGGTTCGAATGACGGTATTGATCATATCTTGTGTAATCGCATCGATTCTGCTGGTCAAGACAGACAGAAGATACGGATCGAATTTTTTGCTCATTGCGGTTGCATCCTAATGCCCTCCTGGGGCGGCTCTACATTTCCGGCGC
>CAUHLX010000385.1 GCA_959606705.1 uncultured Bacillota bacterium
AACGGATTTGGCAATTGAGAACAAAGAAATGTACGATTCGGAAAACAAGGGCAAGAATGTGGAGATTCCGGGGGTCTCGGTGGACGTAGAGGAAAAGGGAGAGGGCATCAAGGTGACGCGAATCGGGGTGCTGGACGAATACGGAAGCAAGGTGATGGGCAAGCCGGAAGGAAATTATATCACCATCGAAGTAACGGACGTGGTGGACGGAGAGGCAGAGCGGAAGGACGCGGCCGCCCACGCGGTGGCGGAGGAGCTTAAAAAACTGATTTCTTTTCATTATCATCTAAAGGTGCTGGTGATCGGACTGGGCAACGATCAGGTGACTCCGGACGCTTTGGGTCCCAACACCGCGTCTAAAGTGAAGGTCACCAGACATTTGTTCCTGATTTACGACGCGGACGGCGATGAGGAGATCGGCTGTGTCAGCATGATCAATCCCGGCGTCATGGGATCGACGGGAATGGAAACCGCGGAGCTGATCAAAAACGCGGCGGAAATTGCCGACCCGGAGGTAATCATCGCCATCGACGCGCTGGCAGCCAGAAACATCGAGCGGATCAGTACCACCATACAAATCAGCGATACGGGAATTTCGCCGGGAGCAGGAACGGGAAACATGCGCAAACAGCTGAATGAAAAGACCATCGGCCGGAAAGTGATCGCCATCGGCGTTCCTACGGTCATCGATTCCAAAACGCTGATCATGGATTCCTTGTCAGGTTTTCTCACCGATCCCGCCGGTGCGGAGGCCTACATGGAAAGCAACGGGCAGCCCATGATCGTGACCTCCTCGGACATCGATCAGGTCGTGAAAGATTTTTCGGATATTATTGCCAGCGCAATTAATATTACCCTCCATCCCGGCATATACTCTTAGGAGTATCGCACAATGGCGCAGACGGCAGTGAGAGAGAAGATGGGAGCGGAAAACGGAAAATGCGAAGAAGAAGGTATCGCGGAAGAAGAAGCGCCGGGAGGATGGGAATGGGCAAAACCCTATTTCTGTGCCTCTTTTTTCTGGCTGTTTCGGGAATGGCGGTGATGCTGCTGTTCAGCGAAACGCTGGGACCGGGCGCTGATGTGGCAAGCAGTGAAATTGGGAAATTGTATGTGGGCAACGCCTTTCCCACGGCGGAACGGGGAGTTCCCAACCGGGGCGGCTCGGTCTCCAGACAGAGCGGCGGCGAAGCCGGTATGGCGGGTGCGGTCCATACGGCGAGCGCGGCCCTCTCCCAGCAGAACGGAGAGACGCCGGAGGGGGAAACGGAATCCACCGCGGCTCTGTTCCAAGGGATGATGGGCTCTGTCTTTCCGGGGATCGGAGCGGAAAAAGAGAAGGGAACGCAGGTCGCCGACGCTTCTTTAAAAAATAAAGAGGAAACGGAAGCGGAGAAGAAGGCCCGGGCGGAGGCAGAGGCGGCGGCAGCCGCCGCGGAACAGGCGCAAGCCGAACAGGCGAAAAAAGACGCGGAGGCAGCCCGGCAGGCACAGCAGCCCGCGGTGGTAGACACTCAGACACAATTAACTCCACAGGTAATTATTTACCACACTCACGCGACGGAATCCTTCCTGCCGGTGGACGACGGAAACTTCCACTCGGTAGGCGAGAGCGGAACCGTCCGGGAGGTGGGAAATGAACTGACGGCGGCACTGGAAGCCAAAGGGATCGGGGTGATCCACGATAAGACGATTCACGATAATCCCTCATATAATCAGTCTTACGGCAGATCGTTGGAGACGGTAAAACGGCTCATCGCCCAAAATCCTACGGTAAAGATCGTGATTGACCTACATAGGGATGCGGCGGGGGCCGGCGGCGGAGCGGTGAAAACCACGAAAGTCGATGGGCAGGTGGCGGCGCAGTTCAGCTTGGTGGTCGGTAAGGGAAATCCCAATTACGAGAAGCTGAACGCTTTCGCCAACCAGATCGTCTCGATTGGCAATGAGGTTCACCCGGGTTTGGTGGGTCGGGTGATCCCCAAGGAGTATAAATACAATCAGTATGTCTCGGACCATCATCTGCTGATGGAGGTGGGAAACAATTTGAACACCATCGATCAGGTCAAGGTGACGGGAAAGGAAGCCGCCGATATCATCGCCAAGGCTTTGGAGCAGATCAAATAGAAGCCGAGGTCCGAATCGCTAAGCGTAGGAGATCTTAAGCAATGGCGAGCCTGAATCGGCGGAGCGGCAAGTTGGAAAAACACGAAAGAGAAAAAGGAAGGGGATACGAATGAAGAAACGAGTGATTCCGGAAATGGTCAGTAAAAAGCGGATGAAACAGGATAAGAGAAGGGAACGGCGGCTTCTGCGTCGAAAGAAGGCCGCCGTTTTTATCGTTGTGTTCTTTTCGGTGGTGGGCTTATTGAAGGTAGACGCCGCCTGCGGAGAACAGCTGGACAGGCCCTCGCTGCTGAATGTCCGGATTCTCCGGGAAAACAGCGAAACCGTCTCCTTTTCCATGCTTGGAAAAACCGCTTATCTGGATGTGGATGAGCTCAAAGACCGTTGGGCTGAGCTTGCGGAGCACGTTAAAGTTCTATCATACAAAAGTGTCAGAGCTGGAGAATGAAGTGTAGATTTCGACCATTTTTAAAAATGGCTAGAATGGGTCGAAAAGAGAGTATGTTTTACGACCCATTTTGTGATTTCGTCTAAATAAAGTCGAAAGAAATGAAAAACAGCACCGAAACAGCCATTTTCGCTGGCATACCTTCCTTAATATTACATTTATTTCGACCAAATCGCCAAGTTTTCCCCAAAAGGTCGAAATGCGCTGCGCACCTACTTATTTTTCCGCTCAGCGGGGCATCGCCCGGCCAAATCCTTGAGTTTCCGCCAAACTGATGGTATAATAAGCCCCGCAGGACTTGAAGCGGCTATT
>CAUHLX010000386.1 GCA_959606705.1 uncultured Bacillota bacterium
ACGAAGCCCTCGGAAATGTTGGTGCAGATATCCAGAATGGCATCACAGGCCATAAAGCTTTCCGGGATGCTGATCCGCCGATTGGCGGAATCGTCCAGAGTCCGCTCAAACCACTGGGCGCTCTCCGTAAAGGCCGCGTTCTGCGCACTGTTGATCACGTAGCGAGCCAGAGACGCCGCCCGTTCGCTGCGCATGGGATTGCGCTTGTAAGCCATGGCCGAAGACCCGATCTGATTTTTCTCAAAGGGCTCTTCCACTTCCTTTAAATGCTGAAGCAGCCGGACGTCGTTGGTCATCTTGTGCACGCTCTGAGCGATGCCGGAGAGGGCCGCTAGAACGGTATAATCCAGCTTGCGGGTGTAGGTCTGGCCCGAAACCGCCACTACGTTTTCAAATCCGATCTTCCGGGCGACCAGTTGATCCAGCTTTTTGACCTTGTCCAAATCTCCGTCGAAGAGGTCCACGAAGCTGGCCTGGGTACCGGTGGTTCCCTTCACGCCCAGCAGCGGCAGAAAGTCGATCAGCCGGCTGACTTCCAGATAATCGTAGTAGAAATCCTGAAGCCACAGGGTGGCCCGTTTGCCTACCGTAGTCAGCTGGGCCGGCTGGAAATGCGTAAATCCCAAGGTGGGGACCTCTTTGTTGCGCAGCGCGAACTTGCTCAGTTGAAACATGAGGTTGACCAGCTTGCCTCGAAGAAGAATCAGTCCTTCCTTCATTACGATGATATCGGTGTTGTCTCCTACGTATGCGCTGGTGGCGCCCAAATGAATGATGGGCCGTGCCTTGGGACATTGGAGGCCGTAGGCGTAAACGTGGGCCATGACGTCGTGACGTACTTCCTTCTCCCGCTTCTCCGCTTCCTCGTAATTGATCTCTTTGCGGTGGGCCTTCAATTCTTCGATCTGCTCGTCGTTGATGGGAAGTCCCTGCTCCTGTTCCGCCTCCGCCAAGGCGATCCACAAAGAACGCCAGGTGGTAAATTTAGTATCCGATGAAAAAATTTCCGACATTTCCTTGCTGGTATATCTGGTATTCAATGGGTTTTCATATTGATTTCTGCTCATATCAGCCTCTCCTTTGTCCATAAACCGTGTGTTTTCCCGGTCCATTCCGGGATTTTTGTCAACTGCGGGTCTGTGATTAGAATACTACAATTTCGGGGCCCTGACAATTAGAACAAACGTAAAAAAAGGGCAGCCGTATGATTTCTCAAATACGGTGCCCTTTCACCGGCGGCGGCGGGATCTCCGATGGCTCTCCCGCTCACGCCGCCACAGCTTGTCCGCGTTTTACCGCGGTTCGATAATCAATTTGATTGCGGTCCGCTCCTCCCCATCGATCATGATGTCCGTGAAACCCGGAATGCAGATCAGGTCAATGCCGCTGGGTGCCACGAAGCCCCTGGCTATGGCGACCGCCTTCACCGCCTGGTTCAGCGCCCCCGCGCCGATTGCCTGAATCTCCGCTCCCCCTTGTTCCCTCAATACTCCAGCTAACGCTCCTGCTACCGAATTGGGATTTGATTTCGCTGATACCTTTAGTACTTCCATCATTATAACCTCCCTTAGCTTCTTGCTTGATTTTTTCCCCTTTTGATGTGGAAAATCAGTTTTTCTTTCACTAATAATATTCGTGGTAAAAAAAACCTTTCCTTTATTTTATCGGAAAGAATCGTTCGACACGTTTTCGACATATTCGACAAATTTCGCCCCACAAGACACCAAAAAAAGGGAAAAAACGATTTACAAACAAAAATTTCGCTAAATTTTTTGTCGAGGACTTGCATTTTTTATCAAGTTATCTTATAATGAACTCGTGGTTATCCCCCTGATAACCTCATTAATCTCTAATCCCAATACCCCTTTTGAACAAAACAAAGTGCTCCCCTGCACTTTGTTTTGTTTTTTGTTGCAGGGATGAAAAATATGTTAAACTTATGGAAAGACTAATCTACGGTTAGGAAAAGTCGGAGCGTGCTCCGGTCTTTTACGAGGAATTTCTCATGTATACAAAGGAAGAATTTTTTAACCAGCCATTTTACCGTTCCCCTCTTTTCGACCTGTACTTCGACGGCTTGTCCCTGGGAGTGCTGGATATCGAGACCACCGGACTGGACCGGGACCGCAGCCGGGTGATCCTGGGGGGACTTTTAGTTCCCGAAAGCTCGGGCACCGTTCTGCGGTCCCGCCAATTTTTTGCGGAAACCCCCGCGGAAGAGGGTCAGCTCCTGGCCGCATATCGAGAAGCGATCCGGACTCTGGACGTGGTGATCACTTACAACGGCGACCGCTTCGATCTGCCTTTTTTGGAGAGACGCTTTGATCTGGGCGGGTTCGACGAGGGCCTCCCGCCCCTTCAAGCCTTTGACCTGTACCGAGTGGTCAACCGTTACTCCGGACTGCGGAGGCTTCTTCCGAACCTGAAGCAGAAAACGCTGGAAGATTTTCTGGGGCTTTCCGCAAGCCGCACGGATGAGATTTCCGGTGCGGAAAGCGTGGCGCTTTACAACCGCTACGTCAAAACCGGCGAAGAGCGCCTTCGCCACGACATCCTGCTGCACAACGGTGACGATTTGGTCCAGCTTACCGGACTGCTGCGGATCCTGGAAAAGCTGGATCTCCATCAAATCATGTGGGGAGTGGGATTCTGCATCCCTTGGGAGGATCGGCGCCTCATCGCCCGTCACCTCGTCCTGAGTCCCCAAAGTCTTGTCGTCCATGGAGTGAGCCGGCACGTTTCCGTGGATGAGCGGAATTTTGGCCTCGGCGCGGAATTCCGGCATCAGCGGATGAACGGACAATTTTCTCTGACGGTTCCCCTGATCTGTGAGCAGGAATACGTCTTTGTGGATCTGGAAGCTGTCCTCCACGATTTCCCCGCGGCA
>CAUHLX010000387.1 GCA_959606705.1 uncultured Bacillota bacterium
AATGATCCGCCCTCTCCCGAGAGCACATCCCCGCCGTTCGGGGCTCATCTGTGCTTGGCGATTCTTCCGCGCCTGGTGATTCTTCCGCGCTTGACGGTGGGGGACTCATTTTGCGCTTGGCGGAAAGGACTAGTTATACATGCAAGGCCCTTTTTCGCACGTTATGTATAGTAAAAATCAATTCCTTATACATCACTGCTCTAAATCCTCTCTTCATGTATAATTTCGCATATCATCCCTTATATAGTTTCACGCAGCGCGCCTCTCTTTTGTCTAAGTTTATAGTCACGCTGGAAAAGAAGATATCTTTTATATTCTATAGTATAAATCCTCCTTCGTCAATCAGTCGAACATACTATATATCGTTTGAATCCCTATTTTTCTTCAAAAAAAATATTGTAAAATAAATTTCCATATATTAAATTATATTTTGTATTTCATTTTTTCAAACATTAATGTATAATATATGAAATTATACCTATTATTATGTGTTTCGGAGGTGCATGATGTATGGAATAAAACAACTGCTTGAAAAAGAGCTTCTGGATATGAATATCCTGTCAAAAGCCTATCAAAAGGAGCTGAAAAAGATGCCCAACGGTTGCTTAAGTCGAAAACAAGTAAACCACGTGTCCTACTATTACTGGAAATACAAAATCAAGGAGTATGGGACCTCCCGATACGTTCAAAAATATCTATCGAATCGTGATTCTGGCCAAGAAATGATCGCATTGCTGAAACGGAAACGTTTCCTAGAGCTCAGTCTACGTTCTTTGAATGTTCAAATCAAGAGAAGCGAACAGTTCCTTTCTAACTATACGGAGTTCGATCCTATGGAAATTGAAAGCTCCATGTCGCCTACGTATAGTGAGATACAAATGAAACAAGGCTCAACGGATTCTTTCTTGACGACAAATGCGAAAGCTTGGCTCACCGAATCATTCGTCTCAAATCCTTTCGCTCCGGAACGTCTGACGCATACGACTGCCAGCGGACTTCACGTGCGATCAAAATCGGAAGCAATCATTGTAAACTTGCTGGATACCGGTGGAATACCCTACCGATATGAGGCACCTCTTAAACTAGATGATCGTACCTTCTACCCGGATTTCACAGTTCTTCGCCCTTTTGACCAAAAATTAATCTACTGGGAACACTTCGGCATGGTCAGTGACCCGGGTTATCAATGTAAAATGGATCGCAAGCTAAGCCTTTATCGTCTCCATCAAATCACGCCCTGGAACAATTTAATTACCACCTATGATGATGAAAACGGCTCTATTGATGTTCGACAGATCATTCGAGTCATAGATATTTTTTTACGAGAGGGCCGCTCGACTCCTTAGATATAACTAGCCGTTCTTTCCCCCCCAACTTAACCGGGCAAAAGGATTCTTCCTATTCGTGACGGGGTTTCCCGTGATACGAAAAGCACCGGTGGAAATCCACCGGTGCCTCAAAGTATTCTGTGCCGTACGATCCGACCAATCGAGTGCTTTCGCACTCTCTTGGGGATCGCTGACGGAGGACCTTCCATCGATTTGCCTGCGGCAAATCGGGATAGGTCTCTCTATTTCGTGGAAGCGTCGTACATCGCTTCGGCTTCGTCCCAGTGCTCGATGATCTGGGGAATGACCTTGTACAGGTCGCCTACGATACCGTAGTCGGCAACTTCAAAGATCGGAGCGTCCGGATCCTTGTTGATCGCTACGATGATATCGGAGCTCTGCATACCGGCCAGATGCTGGATCGCGCCGGAGATGCCGCAGGCAAAGTAGATTTTAGGCTTTACGGTGGTACCGGTCTGGCCTACCTGATGGGAGTGATCGATCCAGCCGGCGTCAACTGCCGCACGGGAAGAACCAACCACGCCGCCGACTTTGTCAGCGAATTCCTGGATCAGCTTGAAGCCGTCCGGGCCGCCCAAGCCACGTCCGCCGGAGCAGATGATGTCGGCGTCGGTCAGGGAAACCATTTCCTTAGCCGCCTTGACAACTTCCAGCACCTCGGTGTGGATATCGGACTGAGCCAGCTTGCAGTCAACCTTGACCAGCTCGCCCTTTGCGCCCTTAACAGGCTCTCTCTTCTGCATTACGCCGGGACGTACCGTGGACATCTGAGGTCTGGTTCTGGGGCAGATGATGGTCGCCATCAGGTTGCCGCCGAACGCCGGACGGGTCTGCTTCAGGCCCTTGTCCTGGTCATTGGGATCCAGGTCAGCGGTGTCCAGAGTGGTGTTCTTCTTCGCGTAATCGATATAGCTGCTGACCTTTACGTCCAGTCTGGTACAGTCAGCGGTCAAACCGGTGTTCATTCTGGCAGCCACACGGGGAGCCAGGTCACGGCCGATGTTGGTCGCGCCGTAAATTACGATTTCCGGCTTATACTCATGCAGAGCGTCTACGATCACCTTGGTGTAACCGTCGGTGGTGTAGTTCTCCAGCAGGGGATCGTCGATCTGATAAACCATGTCCGCGCCGTACTCGTACAGCTCGTCGATCAGATGATCGGTGTTGTTGCCTACCAGCAGGGCGCAAACCTTGCAGTCCGGTCCGATTTCTCTGGACAGTCTGTAGCCTTCGCCAACCAGTTCCAGAGCAACGTTCATCAGCTTTCCGGCTCTCTGCTCGGTGAATACCCAAACGTTCTTGTACGCGGAAAGATCTACCGCTTCCTCGTCTCCGCCGGTCTTTTCGATGGCGTCGAACGGGCATTTGCTGATGCACTGGTTACAAGCGGTGCACTTGTCATTGATCACAGCAATCTTGCCGTCCATGTCGATGGCTTCGAACGGGCAAGCCTTGATGCACATTTTGCATCCTCTGCATTTTTCCTTTATAACCTTAATAGCCATTTTAACTGTTCCTCCTACTCCTAGTCCAAACT
>CAUHLX010000388.1 GCA_959606705.1 uncultured Bacillota bacterium
AAAAGCCCCCTGCATCGTTTTTATCGACGAAATCGACACCATCGGCAAGAAAAGAGACAATGGTATGGGCATCGGTGGCAATGACGAACGGGAACAGACTCTCAATCAGCTTCTAGCCGAAATGGACGGATTCGACAGCAGCAAAGGGGTCATCATCCTGGCCGCTACCAACCGACCGGAAACATTGGATAAAGCTCTGCTTCGTCCGGGCCGGTTCGATCGGCGCGTTCCCGTGGAATTGCCGGACTTAGGCGGTCGGGAAGCGATCCTCAAGGTCCATGCCAAGGCCGTAAACTGCGGAGCTTCCATCGATTTTCGAGCCGTAGCACTGGCTACCGCCGGAGCCTCCGGCGCCGAGCTGGCCAATATCGTCAATGAGGCCGCTCTCCTGGCGGTGAAAAACGGCCGGGAGACCGTGGAACAAAGAGATCTGGAGGAAGCGGTGGAAACCGTCATCGCCGGTGCCCAGCGCAAAAGTGCCGTCATCTCCGACGAAGAGAAGAAAATCATCGCCTACCACGAAATCGGCCACGCTCTGGTTGCCGCTATGGGAAAGCATTCGGCCCCGGTCCACAAAATCACCATCATTCCCCGCACCTCCGGAGCACTGGGTTATACCATGCAGGTGGACGAGGGAGAAAAGGTGCTGATGTCCAAGGAAGAGGCCCTGGACAAAGTTGCCACCCTGACCGGAGGCCGCGCGGCGGAAGAATTGATTTTTCATACCAGCACCTCCGGAGCCTCCAACGATATCGAGCAGGCCACGAAAATCGCTCGAGCCATGGTGACCCGTTTGGGAATGACCGACGCCTTTGATATGATGGCTCTGGAAACGGTAAACAACCAATATCTCGGAGGAGACGCCTCTCTGACCTGCTCTCCCGAAATGTCGTCCAAAATCGATTTGGAGGTCCTTTCCATCATTAAAGAAGCTCACCAAAAGGCCAGCCGGATTCTCAGCGACAATGAGGAGCTTCTTCACAAGCTGGCTTCCTGTCTTTTGGAGAAGGAAACGATCACCGGCGAAGAGTTCATGGAGCTCCTCAACCGCACCCTGGAACGGAAGGATGAAGAACAAAAATGAATCATATGAATTTGCTGGTTTCACTGAACGCCAATTATTTAACTCAGCTCGTGGTCATGCTCACCTCGCTTTTAGACAGCAATCCCCACGCGGAATTGGACGTCTATATCGCTCACAAAGCGCTGACGAAGAAAAATCTCGCCTGGATTCGTGAAAAGATGCCGGACCGCCGCGTCCGCTTCTTCCCCATTCAGGTTTCCGACGAAATGATTTCCGACGCACCCATCAGCTATCGCTATCCTAGAGAAATGTATTACCGCATTTTCGCCGCTCAATATCTTCCCCGGGAGCTTTCCCGGATTCTGTATCTGGATCCGGACATCGTTGTGCGTCATTCTCTCAGCCCGCTGTATCATTTGGACTTTCGGGGAAATCTCCTCATCGCTTCCAGCCATGTCCACTCCCATTTCAATTCCTTCAATCATCTCCGTTTAGATATGCCGGAAGGAACCTCCTATATAAATTCCGGGGTCATGCTGATGAACTTGGAGCTCCTCCGCCGGGAACAGGATGTCCAAGAGGTCCTGACCTATATCGAAGAGTATAAAAACATGCTGATTCTCCCGGACCAGGACGTACTCAATGGTCTCTACGGTCACCGCACCCTCACCGTAGACCCACTGCTGTTCAATTTGGACGAACGGTACTGGCGAATCTACAATTTAAATCCCTTAAATGAAAAGCTCTCCCTGGAATGGGTGCGGCGCAATACCGTGGTGATCCACTACTGCGGCAAGCACAAGCCGTGGAAAGAAAATTACAATGGAAAATTCGGTATCTTTTACGAGGAAGCAAGAAAAAAAGCGGAGCTTTAGGTAGCTACTCATAAAACAGTATCAACAACAAACTGAAATAGGGTAGCTGCCATACAGGGTGCAAAGCGAAACGGGTGTATCGTCTAAACGGCGGTATGCCCGTTTTGTTACGCAGTAGAACGTCAGGGGTACGAATATAAAACCCTGATGTGAAAAACCGTCAAGGGCGGCGCAGCCGTTTATCTTGACCCTTGGCGGTTTTTCATGGCTTTGCTAATTGCTCGGCGGCTTATAGTCCATTCGGAACTGTAAAACCGCCATGAGTAGCTTTGCGTTTCATCGCTCTTTCATATCGGAGTTTCCGTTGCTTAGTCTGCCTATGTAGCCTTTGTGCCATTCCTGTACCGCAAGGAGCGCGGCGATATCGCCTGTGATTGCTCTTTCAATCACTTCATATGGAACAAGGTTGTATTTGCTATTCTTCATCTTTCATTTTCTCCATTTCTTTCCGTAGTTGTTTCAAAGCTACGTTTTTCTGATAATTGACGGTTGTGCGCGGCTTTCCTAATCAAGCATTTGATATCGCCGTGTTTCTAAAGAAGCTCGGCTTTAATACGCCCTCTGAATCCCAATTTTTCAAAATGGCAAACGGCGATCTTGATTTTGTCTAAAAAACACGATTAGGCTACATTTAGAGCATTTACAGTATCATGTGACCGGAATGGTGTGAACATTAGCTATGTAGGACACACAATATTAAATGAATAGGTCATTCAAACTAATAATTTTACTGCCTTTGCTTTCATAATAGCGCAGCATTTCATCAATTTTCCTTTTGTCATAACTGGTAATGCAATCTAATAGTACATTAACGTCATAATTTGCTTTGCATAAGTTGTAACAGGTTGATTTAACACAAGCAGCAGCGTCTGCCCCTGTTATGTAAAAATCGCATATTTCATTCTTACGAATAAAGTCTGTAAATTCTTCACTGGTTAATGCGTTTCCCTTGCATTTTGTAAAAATATTG
>CAUHLX010000389.1 GCA_959606705.1 uncultured Bacillota bacterium
GTACTGGTTGCAGCGTTCCACGAACTCAGGGAGTACGGTGGATGCACCGTGAAGCACCAGCGGGGTGTCGGGAAGCAGCTTGGAGATTTTGTCCAGCCGCTCAAAGTCCAGGAAGGGTGTCCCTTTGAACTTGTAAGCGCCATGGGAGGTCCCGATGGCTACCGCCAGGGAATCCACCCCGGTCCGCTCAACGAACTCTACGGCTTCGTCCGGATCGGTAAAGGTGGCGGAACGCGCGTCTACGCTGACGGCGTCCTCCACACCGGCCAGACGGCCCAGCTCCGCTTCCACAACGACGCCTTTGTCGTGGGCATATTCAACCACCTGCTTGGTCAGCGCGATATTTTCCTCAAAGGGATGCTTGGAACCGTCAATCATAACGGAAGTAAATCCATCATCCACACATTTTTTGCAGATCTCGAAATCTTCGCCGTGGTCCAAATGAAGTACGATATCCAGCCCGGTATCTTCGATGGCAGCTTCCACCAGTTTTACCAGATAGACCGGTTTGGCGTATTTTCTCGCGCCGGCGGATACCTGAAGGATCAGAGGGGCCTGCTCCTCGCAGGCTGCGTCCACGATGCCCTGAATGATCTCCATGTCATTGACATTGAACGCCCCCACCGCGTAATCACTCTTCAAAGCCTTGGCAAACATTTCTTTTGAAGTTACTAAACCCATTGGAATCTACCTCCTTGTGTATACACTCCTCACTCATCGTAAAACTATGAATTGTTTTACATTTGAATTATACACCGAAACCCCCTGAGTTTCATCCTATTTTTGCAAATTAATCTTCCGAATCGTCCTTTTCCTCACCCATGCTTCCCAAAAGAGACAGCACAGGGCCCATAGAGGACATGATGTTTTCCATATTGCTGATTCGGCGGACTCCGGAAAGGGTGTTGGCAATGGAATCCAGCTGGCGGGTGGATTTTTGATCCACCAGGAAACCCTTCACCGCTTCCAGGGATTCTTGAAGACGATCGAACACGTTGTCCCGGGTCAAGGGAACGTTTCGCATCTGATTGAGGTGGTTGATCCGCTCCAGCGTGTCCGTCATGCTGTGCATCCGGTCGAGAAGCAGCTCCATTTTGAAGGTGTCGAAGAAGTTTACGTTCATGGAGGCGCGGGAGATGGATCTGCCCGCGGAGCTGCTTCTGGCGGAGGGGCCCTTTATGTAGTGAGGGGAATGTCCCTGATTGGAAAAAATGAGAATCACCAGCAGGATTAAAATGGGATTCATACAACGCCTCCGTTCTGATATCTGGGAACGGCCGGCCAGTGGCCGCCCAAAGTTTTATTTTCATTATATGAGAATCCGGGCCTTAATGTGCATATATATGCTAGAGAATCCAAAGAAAGAGAGGCAGACTGATATGGATATCAATGATAAAATGCTCAACGATCTGGCCGGACGCATGGGACTTTCCGGGAAAAACGGAAGTGCCGTCAAACGTGCGGAGGGCATGGCGGAGCAATACAAAGGAAAGGGCGAGAACGAGCTGCTGGCCGAGATCATGGAGCTGAAGAAGAACATCAAAAAGGACCCGGTGGCCTATCAGAAACAGCTTCAGGCAATTCGCGCCCTGGCGGGAATGATGAACAAGGAGCAGCGGGCTAGACTGGATAAGGTCATGCGATTGCTGGAGAGCGACGACTGAGGCCGGAGAACGGTCCGTCCGAGTCCGAAGCCACCGGTGTCCCCGGTGATTCGGCTGACCACAGGCTGCATTTCGGCTTTTGGGGGATTATGACCTAAATAGGTCGAAAGAGTGGTAAGCGTCAAATCGCAGGAGGAAACCCTCCTGCGATTTGACGTTTCCTATCTACTTTTACGCGCGCAAATCTGTCTCGGAGGAGCTTTAGTCACCCGCCTGGGTAGATATAGAATGGAGGTTCGTACCGATTCGTATCTACTTTGGCGTACAAATCTGTCTCGGAGGAGCTTTAGTCATCCGCCTGGGTAGATATAGAATGGAGGTTCGTACCGATTTATATCTACTTTGGCGCGCAAATCTGTCTCGGAGGAGCTTTCACCAACTACTTTCTATCCGTTGCAGGCAGGAGGAAAATTTCCTGCTATTTGACGCTTACAAAGAGTGAGTTTCAAAGGTCTGAAACCTCCGGTGTCCGCAGAGGCCCCCCGGTGATTCGGCTGACCACAGGCTGCATTTCGGCTTTTGGGAAATTATAACCTAAATAGGTCGAAAAGACGGGGTCGATTTCGACCTATTTTTTATGTTTCTGATAAAAAGTCGAAAAAAACGAAAAACAGCCGTTATATAGGCTGTTTAGCTAACATATTCACCTTAAATTTACATTTTATTCGACCATAATAACGATTTTCGTTAAAAAGGTCGAAAGAGTGAGTTTCAAAGGCTAAAAACGTCCAAGCCCAGAAGCTTCCAGGCTCTGAACCGTCCCAAGCTCGGAAGCTTCCAAGCCTCCGACGTCCCCGGAAGCCCCCAAGCTCTGAAATTTCCAAGCCTTCGACGCCCCCGGAAGCCCCTAAGCTCTGAAGCCCTCAAGCTCTGAAGTTTCCAAGCCTCCGACGTCCCCGGAAGCCCCTAAGCTCTGGTGCCCTCAAGCTCTGAAGTTTCCAAGCCTCCGACGCCCCCGGAAGCCCCTAAGCTCGGAAGCTTCCAAGCCTTCGACGCCCCCGGAAGCCCTCAAGCTCTGAAGCTTCCAAGCCTCCGACGTCCCCGGAAGCCCCTAAGCCCTGAAGCCCTCAAGCTCTGAAGTTTCCAAGCCTCCGACGCCCCCGGAAGCCCTCAAGCTCTCAAGCCCTCAAGCCCTCAAGCTCTGAAACCCTCAAGCCCCCAACGTTCCTCCCCCACATTACCCCGAGGAGGGCCCACATATGT
>CAUHLX010000390.1 GCA_959606705.1 uncultured Bacillota bacterium
GTACGTAAGCAACGGACCTACCGAAAGCATGCGGGTTTTCCGGCAGGCAGATGGGGCGGCGGAGCCGATCCCCCTGCAAACGGACCCGGTCACGGAACGGGCGGGCTTAAAGTCGGGATTCTGGGAAAATGACGGGAAGATCGCGGCCACCTATTTTTTGCTGTCCATCCCGCTGGCAGCTCTTATGAGCTGGCTTTGGGAGCCGGGCTACATCCTTATGCCGGACTGGGCTTCCGCTTCCAGCGTTTTGTATCATATGATGCTGTGGATTTATTTGATCATAGATGTGGGCTTGCCCGCCATCCTGCTTTGGGATTACGGCAGGGTAATCCGGGAACGAAAACCGAAGGACCGGGCGGCTGTCCCTTGGGAAACGAAAAAGAACAAAGGGCTGCTTTACAACTGGCTGGTCCCGCTGGGGTTTAAGCTGATGATTCTTGTGAATCTGTTGGCCGCGATCCTCACTTCCGGCACCAATCAGGACATCAGTCCGTTGTTTCTTGTATCGACGCTTTTTGCGGCCGCTCTGCTGGTAAAAGAGTGGCAAAGCAGGTGCCTGCGTCGGGTACGGCTGTTATGCTCGAAGAGGAAACGCAAGTGGTACCGGCGAACGGTGTTCGTGGGGGGATTCGGAATACTGATCGCGGCCTTCACCTTTGTCATCTATTTTTTGGATTAGCCGGTGGGGGCGATTCCGTGCGCCGCTGAGAGCTCAGTAGGCGAGTCGAACCTTCGAACCTTCAACGCGTCGGAGCTGTGAAATCCACTCTTTCGACTTTTTCGATCGAAATCGAGATTTGAGTCGAAGAAAATGTAAGTTTATGGTTGTTTTGTTAGCCAAACAGCCAATAAAGCAGCTATTTCTCGTTCTCTTCGACTTTTCATGAGAAACTTAAAAAATAGATCGAAATTAGCCCCGCCTTTTCGACCTGTTTTGGTCATAACCTAAAAAAGTCGAAAGGTCGTCTATGGTATGGTCCATGGCCATTCGCATCACCGTCCCACGCCCGGCTCGACGCCTAATCGGAGGGCTCGATCGCAGACGCATTTGACGCTTACAATCGGGAGGGGAGGCATAAACTGATTCGGTGTTATCTCTGTGATCGTCACAATAGAAAAGCCCAGGCCGAGTGCCTGGGCTTTTCCGGGTGTGTGTATCTATAGTTTAAAGAAGGAAAGCAAGTTTGAGGTCGACGGCGAATCCGTTCGAAACACTTCTCTACTTCAGTGTATCCGAATCGATGGAATCATATGCAGGTCCATAGGAAATTTCCATATCATTGACTGCCCGATCCAGGAGCCGTTCCAAAAGCGTCACGGAACTGCTGTCCTTTTGACCGGTTTCGGGATAGAGCGCGGAACTGCCGGCGACCGCGGCTTTACTGCTGCTTTGGTCGTTGACACCGCTCTTCGCTGTGCCGCTGATTCCGGACGCGCTGCTTTGATCCGCGGCGCCGTCTTGATTTGATTCGATTTTCTGATCCGATTCGTCGTCAAGAATTGCCGCAATGGAAGCTGTCGTCGAACCGTTTTCAAAGTAGTACTGGTAGAGCTTTTCATATAAATAACTGATTTTCCATTGAGTTCGATAGATCGAATCTGTCATGTTAACCTTGGCCAAAGCCTTCAGATACTGGTCTTTTCCGCCCAGAGATTCGATTTGGCTGATCACGTCGCTGTCGATCTGCTCTTTCTCCGATTTGGAAAGCTTCAAGCCGTTTTGCTCCGCAAGCCTGAGGACCGCCAGATCTCTCAAAAGGCTGTGCTCCGTGTTCTCTTTCAGCCGCTCTTCCTTCTCGCCGCGATTCCCTTCCTGAAAATACGAATCGTCCGCGCCGGACATCAGGGCTTTTTCGGTGAAGTAATAGTACCGATATTCATCCAGACTAACCGGCTCCTGGTCTACTTTCATCACATAGGAAACCTCCACCGGCTGACCGTTCACCGTGAGGCTGCCCAGCGAAACGGAGGTCTTAGACTGATTCCGTTCCGCCGCACTGCTTCTGATGAAAAGGAAGAGAAAGAGGATTAGACAGAACAGCAGAGTCAGCGCGATCCATTTTTTCTGATTCCATTGCCGTTCCATGTGCTGTTTGCCTACCCTCCTTTTTCGATTGCAGCAATCTGACCTATCTCAGATCGTGCGGAATGTTTCAAATAAAAATCGCTTTCGCAATGTTTGATTTCATTGTAAAAGCGATTCGTGTTGATTCTGTGTCGCCACTATGGGGATTCATTGAATCATTTTTGAGATTGGAATGTGTTTTTACTCATTGAGCTGTCCGGCGGCGCCCGGAGTAGTCATTTCCAGCGCCGGCTCTGTGGAATCCACTGCGGGAACGGTGAGCTTAGGGGTCACGTAAATCCACTCGACCTGGTCCCCCTCCTGCAGCAGCTGGATCGCGGGGTTGGAAACGGTCTCCACACCGTTGACCTTGCAGGTCCAACCTGAATCTGCGTCTCCATACTGTTGATTTTTCACGTCGTTGATGGAAATTACCTTAGAGTTCTCGCCGCGGCCCGAGGTCTTTACCGGGATTTCGGTAACCTTGCTGTAATACAGCAGGGCGTCCAAAACCGTGGAGCCTTGATTGACCGTCAGCGCCTCTCCTTGGATATCCTTGCGATTGGATTCGTAGGGGTAATCGATGGAAAACGTGATGGCCGGACCGGAGGTGTGCTCCAGCCGATAATCCTGTGCGGCCCGTGCCAGCAGGACGTAGGTGCTGCTTCCGTTTACGATGTCGCACAAGGCGATGGTGGCTTTGCTGGTGGCTTGCTGGTCGGGAGTACCGGCCGTACCGGACGTGGCACTGAAGCTGCCGTCTTCGTTTTGATAGGAAAGCAGCGCGTCCAGAGGACT
>CAUHLX010000391.1 GCA_959606705.1 uncultured Bacillota bacterium
TATATCACTGCAGCATCTTTGTGTCCACCTGGTATTCGGTGTAATCTTTATCCAGCCCCAGGTACTGTCCTACGATTTCCCGGGCGATGGGAGCTCCGTTGACACCGTAGCCGCCCTGGAACAGCAGCACCGCCACCGCGATCTGCGGGTCTTCCTTGGGCGCCATGCAGACGAACCAGGAATACTCGTCATAATCGTCTTTGTACTTGTCGATCCTGGCGGTTACCGTATCGGCGCTGAACCGGCTGAGATTGCGCACCGCCTGACGCACCGTCTTGTCCTCCGTGGTGTAGAAGTTGGGATCACCGGCCATCAGACGTTTCACCTCCGCCGCCACGTCCTCCCATTTCAACGAGGAATCGATGCTGGAAAGATGCTCCTTGATGTACTCCATTTCGCTGAGAGGCGGAACCTTTCCGGAGCGCTGAGCCGTTCCCGTCTTAGCCGCCACGTTCACCGGAAATCTGCGGAACACGGAGGAAGCGCCGCCGCCTTCCGCCCCGGCCACGTCCTCCATGGCCTTCCGCACGATGGAAATGTTCTTGTCGCTGACGGAGGCTTTGACCCCGGCCTCCTTTTCCACTTTTGCTTCCCCTTCCACGCCTTTTACCACGCTGACCTTGTTGAGGATTCCGTCGTTGCCAATGGCCGCCACATAGTTGGCGATCATCAGAGGCGTGTAGGAGTTCTCTCCCTGGCCGATGGAAAGGTTGAACTCGTCACCCGTGGTCCAGGTGGCGAAGATAAAGTAATCGGATTTACATTTATCCGCGACCGTGGTAATCTCGTCCTCCTTGATTCCCAGCTCCGGAAGACGCTTGATAATCTCCGAACGGCTGGGGTTTTCTTCCGTCCAGCTGGTAATCGTATCGATGTTCTTCCCCAGCAGCTCCTTGTCGGCCGCCACCTCTTCCTTGAAATAGACTTCGGCGTTGGCCATGAGGAAATTCCTCAGCAGTGCCTTTGTGGATTCGTACTTGGTTTCCTGGCTGGGCACGGGCCGGACGTTTTCCGGCAGCTCAAAGCCGGTGGGCAGTCCTAATCCGAACTCCTGAGCCACATCCATCAGCTTGGGAATCCCCATGTTGGGAATTCCTAAAGAGCTTCCGGTTCCCCAATCCTTGTTGGAGATCAGACAATAGAAATAATAGTTGCAGGAAACGGCCATCGCTCGATAGAGGTCCTCGCTTCCGTGCGTGCCTCCGCTGGCATTCCATTTGGAACAGCCATAAGTGCGATTTCCGTATTGAACAAAGCCCTTGTCTCGAATGGATTTATCGGGATTCAGGCCGCTTTCCAAGGCGGCCATGGCCGTGACCATCTTAAATGTGGAGCCGGGCTGCACCGCCGTGTTGGCCGCTACGTTGAGCAGCGGTCTGGGTGCCAGCGGATCCCGGGGATTTTCCCCCTGATAGCTGTTCCAGTCCTCCTTGCCGATTCCCGTGGCAAACTTGTTGGGATCGAAATCGGGATAGCTGGCCATGGCCAGAATTTCACTGGTGTTGACATCCAGAGCCACCACCGCGCCCACGTTGGCGTTGGACATGCGCTTGCTGGCCTTGTAAGCTCCCCATTCGCTTTCAAATGCGGTCCCCGTGCGCAGAGCGTACAAGCCTCGCTCCAACGCATCCTCCGCCGTTTTCTGCAGCTCTAAGTCTATGGTCAAATAGACGTCCTCTCCCTTTTTCGGCGCGGTGTCGGAAATGACCCGGACCAGCCGTCCGGAGGCGTCCACCTCGACCTTTTTAACCCCGTCGGTTCCTTTGAGCACGCTCTCATATTTCTTTTCAATGCCCTCCTGACCGATCATGTCGTTGGCATTGTAGCCCTTCTCTTCATAGTCCTTTTTCTGAGCCTCGCTGATCTGCCCCAAATATCCCAGGACATGAGACGCGGCGCTTCCATTGGGATAGGACCGGGTAGATTCCGCCACGATCTCCACTCCGGGGAACTCCGTTTTCCGTTCCGCCAGCGTGACGATGGTCTGATCGGAAACACCCTGAGCCACCTTTGCCGGCATGTACTTCAAGAACCCCTGAGCCGCCAGCTCGTCCCGGACCAGCATGATCTTTCTCGCTTCCCAATCGCTGAGAGAGGGATCGATGCCGAAGACCTTTTTATTTTTGGTTCCATCCGCATTGCTGCCGTCTCCCCGCAGAATGTCGAACGCTTCCTTGGCTGTCAGCTCCGTGTCCAGACCGTAGCGTTTGAGGAAGTTGTCCCGCTCAATCTGCTTGGTAAACTTCATCTGCCGTACGGAAATGGGCAGACTCAGATTGAACCGCTCGATCAGCTGCTGCTGCGCGTCAAAGGCATCCAGATTCACGTCGATTTCCTGCCGCAGACGAATTTCATTGAAAGCCTGTTCCGCGGTATAATCCGTCGGCATCCCTTGCGAGATCAGCCAATCCTGAATTTCCTTGTCATAGGTATAGTAAAACTGACCGTTCTCATCGATGACGATGGGAAAATTGTCATAATAAACATCGCCGTTGGCCTCTAAAATGGCAATCAGCTGCTGGGCCTGTCGATTGATCTCGTCGCCGGTCATATTGTTGGCGGAAAACTGCACCGCGAAGCTAGGCGTATTGGTGGCCAGTACGTTGCCATACCGGTCCAGTATTTCTCCTCTGGGGGCGATGGTGTAAACGTCCTTGACGCTGATATTCTCCGCCCGCTGGCTCCACTCCTCCCCATGAATGACCGTCAGGTTGACCAACCGGCCCACCAGCATCACCATGAGGACCGTGATAAACACACCGATCTGCAAGGTCCGGGACCTGGCAAAGCGGCTGCTTCCGGAACCGTAAGAATTCTTCTGTCCGGTAAAACTGCTTTTTACCCTATTTAAAAAACGCATAAA
>CAUHLX010000392.1 GCA_959606705.1 uncultured Bacillota bacterium
GAACACAAGGACTGCATCGGCATGGAAGTGGATTTAAAGGTCTAAGGGAGGCAGGGTGAAAGGATGAGCGTAATCGGAGACTTGATCGACGAGAGCAGGAAAATCGTATTAAAAATAGGAAGCAACACCCTGTCGGATGAGACAGGCAATGTGAATCGGGAAACCATGCGAAACATTGCGGAACAGCTGGTAGAGTGGTTCCGTATGGGCAAGCAGGTGGTCATCGTGTCTTCGGGCGCCGGAATCTGCGGCGTGGGGGCCATCAACAAGTGGAGCCGGAAGGGCGATATGAACTACAAGCAGGCGTTGTGTGCCATCGGCCAGGTGGAACTGATGAACGCGTATAAAGAGCTGTTCGGAGAGCACGGCTATCACGTGGGTCAGCTGCTGCTGTCCCGGGAGGATTTCGGAGATTCCGGCCGGAATCTGCACATCCGCAACACCTTGTTTACCCTGGTGGATGAAAACGTGGTGCCCATCATCAATGAAAATGACAGCGTATGTGTGGATGAGATCAAGATCGGCGACAACGACACGCTGGGAGCTTTGACCGCCATCCTCTGGGGGGCCGACCTGCTGGTGATGCTGTCGGACATCGACGGCGTGTATGACAAAAATCCGAAGATTCACAAGGACGCGCAGCTCATCGAGGAAATCTACGACATCGACGGTCTGTGTCAGGAGATCGAAGTGAAAGGAACCAACCGCTTCGGCACCGGCGGGATGGAAACGAAGATCAGCGCGGCTAGGAGAACGGTGGAGTACGGAATTCCATCGGTGCTGGCAAACGGAAAGAAAAAGGACATCCTGAGAAAGCTCCGTTCCGGAGAAGAACAGGGTTCCGTGTTTTTTGGAAAATAACAGTTGGAAAACAGGAAAACGAGGATTCGGAAACAGGAGGCGGGAAAATGAAGCTGGGATTTATCGGAACGGGCAACATGGGCGGCGCAATTCTAAAGGGCTATGTGAAGGCGAATCCGGCGGCGGCCGGGGAGGTCAGCGGCGTCAATCGGAGTCAGGAAAAAATCCGGACGCTGGTAGAGGAGCTGGGAATCAAAAACGCCGGGAGCATTGAACAGCTGGTGGCGGGCAGCGATCTGATCGTGGTGGGAGTCAAGCCTGTGATGTTCGAAGGGGTTTTGGCGGAAATGAAGCCTGCCATGAAACCGGAGAAAGTAGTGGTTTCCATCGCCGCGGGCATCACGATGGAATACATAGAAAAAGCGCTGACGGGGAAAGTAAAGGTGGTGCGGGCGATGCCCAATACGCCGGCCCTGGTGGGCGAAGGGATGACCGGTCTCTGCCGGAATGAAAACGTGACGGACGAGGAATTCGATCAGGTCATGGAGGTGTTTTCCGCGGTAGGCAAAGCCGCTGAGGTGAGCGAAGGCTTGATGGACGCGGTAGGCGCAGTGAGCGGCGCCAGTCCGGCTTATGTGTATCTGTTCATCGAAGCATTGGCGGACGGAGGCGTGGCGGAGGGAATGTATCGTCCTCAGGCTTATGAGTTCGCGGCGCAGTCCGTTTTGGGTGCGGCCAAGATGGTGCTGGAGACGGGACAGCATCCGGGAGCGTTGAAGGATGCGGTCTGTTCTCCGGGAGGCAGCACGATCGAAGCGGTCCGTTCCCTGGAAAAGAACGGAATGCGTCACGCGGTCATGGAGGCGGTAAAAGCTGCGGCGGACAAGACGAGAGCCATGCGGAAATGACCAAAACCAGGGGAAAATAAGGAGAAGCTTATGGTATACGAAGAAAAGACGATTTCGTCGGAGCGGATTTATGAGGGAGCCATTCTGAATCTGCGCAAGGACCAGGTGTACGTCAAAGGAGACAAGATTTCTTATCGGGAGATCGTGGAACACAACGGGGGTGTGGCCATCGCCGCCTTGACGGATCAGGGGAAGATGGTCATGGTTCGCCAATTCCGCAAAGCGGCGGAAAAGGTGGTGCTGGAGGTGCCGGCGGGTAAGATCGAACCGGGAGAGGACCCGGCTCTCACCGCGGTTCGGGAGCTAAAGGAAGAGACCGGCTACACGCCGGCCCACTGCGAGCATCTGACTTCCTTTTATTCCTCCATCGGCTACAGCACCGAGAAGATTCATATCTATCTGGCCACGGGACTCACGCCGGGAGAGACCGACTTTGACGACAACGAGGCCATCGACATGGTGGAGTATTTTCCGGAGGAGCTGATCCGAATGATCGACGAAGGGGAGATCGAGGATGGCAAAACCATCACCGCTATCCTGCTAGCTGCGCGGCGAAAGGACCAAGCACCGTTTCCACCACACAGCCGCACAGAATGACGGCGGCTAAAATAATAGCAAGTGTAAGATAGGAGCCTGCGTTTTCCGCCAGGCTCTTTTTTACACCGGTCCTGCGGCAGCGTATGGTGTGGAAAGCCAGGTTCAGCGCGGCGGTGCAGCCCACCAGCAAGGCGGGGACCAGGAGCAGACTCTGAGGAATTAAAGAGGTAAAAACCAGCAGAAAACCCTTTCCCGCCAGATTTTCAATCAGAAGGGCGGAGGAAAAGCCCAAGGCCATTCCTTTGTAGGCGATGGCCGCCAAGGCTGCCGGAAAACCGATGGCCGTCAATCCGGACAACAGGATCAGGAGCAAAAGCCCTAAATTATTGCTGACGGAATTGGCAAACACGGCGGGAAAATCCGAGGTGCTCCAATCTGCCGCAAACAGCTGCTGGTTCAAGAAGGACAGCAGATCCTCTTTCTCCGCCGTTCCCATCATCAGCTCCGTAAAGACCCCTGCGGAAATCCCCAGCACGAAAAAAAACAGAGTTCCTAAAAACGTGGAAGGACTTTGAAACGCCAGACTGGAGACGGCGTGGTATTT
>CAUHLX010000393.1 GCA_959606705.1 uncultured Bacillota bacterium
TACACCATGCTTTCCGCGGAATCCGGCTGGGCTCCGGCGCTGGAGGGCTGCTTCTGCAAGATTTTCGCGAAGGAAAACAAGAAGAAGGCTCCGGCCGGTTCTCTGATCATCTCCAACGTGGTCATTCAGATTTTCCTGATTATCGTGCTCTTCAACGAGTCCACCTATCAGATTTTCTATACGCTGTCCGCTAGTATGATCATGTTCCCCTATCTGCTTTCCGCGGCCTACTATCTGAAGATCGTAGCCAAGGGCGAGGCGCTGGACGGCAAGAACGGCGTTCAGAAGATGTGGGCTTGGATCTTCGCGGTGGTGGGGACCATCTACGGAATCTGGCTGCTGTACGCCAGCGGTCTTACCGGGGTGCTGATCACCTCGATCCTCTACGCACCGGGCACGCTGATCTATCTGTGGGCCAAGAAGGAGCAGGGCGAGAAGCCGTTTAAACGGCCTGTCGAGCTGGTGATTCTGGTGGTGATCCTGGTGGCCTTTGTGGCGGCGGCGGTGATGATCTTCAACGGAACCATCAAACCGTTCTAAGCTTCGAGGAAATTCGGTTACTCAATTGATTATAACAGGAGGTGCGGCAGATTCACGTTTGCCCGCCTCCTGTTTTGACTTACTTGGGTATTTCTCAGGATCAAGTTTCACGGAGGGAATCTGGCTGCCGTACGCATAAAAAAATCCCTCCTATGAGATTAGGAGGGAAGCGTGGCGATAAAAGACTGCCGGGATCAGTTTTGCTTTTCCAGTGAATCGAACTTGGCTTCCTCGGGATTCCAGTGAACCTCGCGGATGAAGCGCTCCAGCTCCGAACCATTTTTTTCCTCGAACAGACGAATGATTTCAAAATGCTGACGGTTGGCTTCTTCCAACGCGGCCATTTCATTTTCCGGATCTTCAAAGAGATAGTATTTTCTCAAAAAGTTATTTTTGACATGTTCCAATAGCAGCGGCAATTCCTCGTTGCCGCACCGGTCCAGATAGACGTCGTGAAATTGGACCTGAAGCTCGTGATACTGATTGCTCTGTCCTCGCTTGATGGCGGTCTCCATGTCTTCCGCCAGCTCCCGCATTTTTCGGAGATCCTCGGGCTGCAGCTGATCCATGCTGATGACGGCGGCGTGGGCGTCCAGAGTGCCGATGATATCGTAAAGCTCTTGGGCCTTGCGCACGCTGAGATACTTGACCCGGAATCCTCTGCGGGGCAGCGTGTCCAGGTAGCCGTCGGAGGCCAGCTGAATCAACGCTTCTCGGATGGGCGTACGGCTGACACCCAATTCTTCGCAAATTTGCTGTTCATTGATCTTGTCGTCCGGCTTCAGCGTGCCGTTGTTGATCCGTTCCGAGATATAATTGTATACATGATCCTTTAAGGATAAAAAGCGTTTCATCTGATCCTCCTGCGAAGTAAAAGTTAAATCGTTTCCTTACTATAATGAATCATCGGAAAGAAAAAGGCAACAATTATTAGAAAGTTTACACAATGCTATTGCTTTTCCCGCCTGATTGTAGTATAACATGTGTAAAGTATTTTGTATACAATTAACCAATTTCTATTTTCATTTGCGTTTGGCGGTTTGCACCATACACCCTTTGTAATCATTTTGTACCAACAGCAAAACACATTACATCTTGAGAGTGGATTCCTCGGGGACGGGGAAGCGCGAAAGAATCGAGGGGAACGGACAATGAAATCACCGGAACAGCTCAAGACAGCTGTATTTGAAAGTATCAGTCATTTGCAGAAGGAAGCGTTTCATCTGAATTACGATCTGGCGGACCACCCGGAGGACCCGGGCGAGGAAGCCTACGCCTGCGAGCAGTATTATTCGATCCTGGAACAGCATGGGATTCCGGTCGTGAAGGAGTACGGCGGCGTGGCTCACGCGTTTAAGGCGACGATCAAAAGTGACCCCGGCTCAAAGCTGAAGGTGGGAATCCTGGCCGAATACGACGCGCTTCCGGAGATCGGTCACGGCTGCGGCCACTGTGCCAGCGGGAGCCTGAGTCTGCTGGCGGCATTGGCGCTTCACGAGAATGCGGACGACCTGGTGGGAAATGTGGACCTCATCGGGACGCCGGACGAGGAAGCCACGGGGAAGAAGATCGACTTGGCGGAGCAGGGGCTGTTTGACGACTATACCTTTGTCATCATGATTCACATGAACACCAAGAATATGATCAAGGCGAACTTCATGGCTCTGGCGGCCTTCCACTACAATTTCAGAGGCCGTCCGGCGCACGCGGCAGCCTTCCCTTGGGAAGGAAAGAACGCGTTGAACGGCGCCATGCTCATGATTCACGGGATGGATATGCTGCGTCAGCACGTGAAACCGGATACGAGGATTCACGGAATCATCACCCATGGAGGCGATGCCAACAACATTATCCCGGAATACGTGACCACGGAATACGTGGTTCGCTATCCGGACAGCGATTATCTCAACGGTCTCATCGAAATGCTTCACGACTGCGCCCGGGGAGCCGCCATGGCTACGCGGACCGAGGTGGAGATCGATGAATACGCTCCGCGGCTGGATAGTCTCAAGGCCAATTCGGCCGGCGAGGAAGCGCTGGAAAAGGTGTTTGAAGAGCTGGGAATCCCGCTGTTTGAAGGAAACAATGAAAATATGGGTTCCTCGGACATCGGAAATGTAAGCTGGCGCTGTCCGGCGTTTCACCCCACACTGGCCGTGACGGATCAGCAGGATCTGGCGCTGCACACGAAAGAGTTCGCGGCGTTGATGAAAAACCCCGAGATCGAACAGGTGATCCGCAGTGGGGCGGAGGTTATCTCCCTGATGACCCTGAAGGCCATGACGGACCCGGCATTGGTGGA
>CAUHLX010000394.1 GCA_959606705.1 uncultured Bacillota bacterium
CCTGCAAGACTGGCTGGACCGGCACAGCGACCGTACCGCCGTGTCTCTCTATGATAATCAAGGACGGTATGTGGTCAGCACTTCTTCCAAGAAATTTATGGAGCTTTATCCTTATTCCCGTATGGATGAGTGGGCCACTGGTCTGAAATCCCTGGACCAGCTGATCAAGGAATTTCCGTTCGGAACCGAAGAAGGAATCTGGCTGGTGGTGCTTTTCGGCTACGTCCCCTCCTGGCTCCTGACCACCTCGCTCTGTCTGGAGCTGGCCGTGGCCATCGGGCTCTTTCTGTTCACCTTTCTGCGCCTCACCCACCGACGGTTAAACTATTTCCTCCTTCTGGAGCAGGAGATCCGGCGCATGGAAAACGGCGATCTGGACCATTCGATCCCCGTAGCGAGCCACGATCAATTGAGCCGCCTGGCCCAAAACCTGGATTCTCTCCGCCAAACCCTGCGGGATCAGATTCTCAGCGAAGAGGAAGCGAAAAAAGCCAATACCGAACTGATTACCACCATGTCCCACGATCTGCGCACCCCGCTCACCGCCCTGATCGGTTATCTGGAAATCGTGGAGGCGCACCGGTACCAATCCCCCGAACAGCTGGAAAAATATCTGAAGCTGGCCACACAAAAAGCCTGTCAGATCAAAGAGCTGTCCGACAGGCTGTTTCAATATTTTCTTCTTTTGGATGCCGACGAAATCCTCGAACCGGAATCCGTGGACGGGCAAACGTTCCTCTCGCAAATGCTGGGCGAACCCCTCCTCGCCCTTCGGGAGCTGGGCTTCGACGTGAAAATCGCCTTCGTTTCGGAGCCCTTCACTCTGAGGTTCAACCCTCCGGCGATGCGCCGCGTCCTGGACAACCTCTTTTCCAACGTGAAAAAATACGCCGATTGCGGCGCACCGGTCACGGTGTCCGCGCAGCTCCATGAAAATCGTCTTCTCCTTCAGATCACCAACACCATTTCCCCCGTTCCCTCCCCGGAGAAAAGCTACGGCATCGGCCTCAAAAGCTGCCGGCGCCTGGTCGAAAAGCAAAACGGCGTCTTTCGCACCAATATCCTAGGAGATCATTTCGCCGCGCAGCTGGAGCTGCCCCTCGAAGCTCACGCTTTCTGCGCCCGATAAAACTCCCGCAGCTCCTCCTTGATCTCCGGCGGCAGCTCGGCCTTCTTGACCCCCAGGATTGCGCCTTCGAAGGCCAGCAGTCTGTGAATGCAAGCCGATTCGTCGATTTCCTTGATCCTGAGCCACGCCTCTTTGCTGCCGATTTCCCGCAGTTCCTCCGCCGTGTGAATCCCCACCTGGTTGAGCTGTGCTTCCGTTACCTTGCCCAGATTCGGCAGATTTGCCAATTCGCCCATTACGCCCTCCTCATAACCCTATATTTCAAAATCCTCCGATTTAAAATTGCTGTAATATCGCCCCCGCAACGCCGTAAACTTCAATACGCAATAGTCGGGGTCCGCAACGCCTTGGGGATAGTACATGGTGTCGCCCTCCCACCAGATTTCCTCCTTGTCCTCGGCGGCTTCCGAAACCTCCACCGTGCCCAGAAGGCTCACTCCCCGAAAAAATCTCCGGTCCACAAAGTAGATGCTGCCCTGAGGATTTTTCCGAAAGAACCTCACCTTGTTCGAGGAGGTGTTGGTCGTGAACCAAAACTCCTTGATCCCCTCACGTTTGCGTGGCGCCAGCATCGCCTTGCTGATGGGAAAGCCATCCTCGTCCACATAACCGATGATGGTCATGTTCGCTTTGTCAATTAAATTTCCAATGGTCTGCTCCGGATTTCTCATCATGAAAGCATCCTCCTTCTCCTTCCACCTAAAATAGCATAAGCGCGGCTTTATCTTTTTTGCCGCTCATCATATTCCGGCAAAGTCATCCGTAAAAGCCCCGCGATGGCAGCCTCTGCTCTTCCTTTTCCTCTGCCGTCGGACGATTTAACCTTGATAGCAAACCCGTCCGAATCCGCTGGTTTTGGCTCGATAAAGCGCCTCGTCCGCGTTTTTCCATAGAGCGTCGTAGGTGCCTCCGTGCTGTGGACAAGCGGCCACTCCCACGCTGATGGATATTTCTCCCGAAAGCTTCAACGGCAGCTGCCGCTCCCGCCAATCCTGCCGGAACCCCACCAGATATGGCCGCAGCTCCGAGGCGTCACGGATTCCCGACAGATAGACCACAAATTCGTCCCCGCCAACCCTTCCGATGACCGCCTTTGGAAAAGACGCCATCAGGCTTTGGGAAAAGGCGATCAATACCTTGTCCCCGAAGGGATGTCCGTAATTATCGTTCATGCTTTTAAACTGATCGATGTCCAGCATCAGCAGCAAGCCCAGAGGCATATCCTCCGTAAAACGGTCGACGGTCTGTTTCAAATATAACCGGTTCAGCAGCCCGGTCAAGGTATCGTGACGCAGGTTGTAGATGACCTGGCTGTTATTCTTCTCCACCATGTGATGGGGGAAAAACTCGTCACTGGCTTGATTGGCATCCGGCACGGATTGATGAATGTGAAGAATCCGCCAGCCGTCCTCCGTCTTTTTCAGCAGTATGGTAAATCGAAAACGAATATCGTATAAAATACCGTCCTCCGCATCTTCTTTGACGCCGATTTCTCCGATCACCAGGGAAAGCTCATCCGACAGCTCGCTGGTTTGATACCATTGATCCTTAATAATAAACCGGCCGTTCCACTCCTCGCTTTCATGAGCCATCGCCGCGGTGAACTCTTCTATGTTTCGGCAAAACTCGTGAGCCCCGGTTCCAATCAAGCTGACTTCGTCCGCAATAACCTCTCCCAGTAAATCATATCGACGTTCTACAAAATATTTCT
>CAUHLX010000395.1 GCA_959606705.1 uncultured Bacillota bacterium
GTCATCGTCATTGTTCTCTCGTCCTCCTGTTCTATTCCCGCTGAATGGCCGTCATCAGCGCCGGCACCAGCTGTTTCTTTCTGGAGACAACTCCCGGCAGCAGAATGGAGTGTTCGCCCGGCCGATGACCGAAAGCCTGTTCCACAAGCTCCGCCGCTCCCGCTCCCATAAACATCAAATCCGTGGATTCCTCGATGATGCTGGTGAGCATGAAGAAGATCATATCGATGTTTTCTTCTTCAAAAGCTCTTTCCATATATTGAATCAAACGGCCCTTCACCGTCTCCAGTTCTTCGGCTACCATGAAGTTTTTCTGCCCGATTCCGAACGCTACGTTTCCCACCGAAAACCGTTTGAAATCCTGATAGAAAATTCCTTCCGTGGACATGTCCTTAATATTGCTGCCGGCGCGGAACATCTCCAAGGCAAACTCCGTCACGTCGATTTCCGCCGCAGCCGCCAGCTTTTCCGCCGCTTCCCGATCCGCGGGAGTACAGGTGGGAGAACGGAACATCAGCGTGTCGGAGAGAATGGCTCCGCAAAGGAGTCCCGCCATCTTTCGATCCGGGGCAAAACCGTTCTCCTGATACATCTGATATACGATGGTCGCCGTACAGCCCACCGGCTGGTTGCGGAAATAGACCGGCGCCATGGTCTCCAGCGAGCCCAGCCGATGATGGTCGATGATTTCCAAAATCTCCGCCGTATCCAATCCATCCACCGCCTGAGATTTTTCGTTGTGATCCACCAGAATCACTTTTTTCGGTTCCAGATCCAGCAAGGATCTGCGGGAAATCATACCGCAGTATTTTCCCTGAGTGTCCAGAACCGGAAAGTCCCGATGACGGACCTTGGCCATCTTGATCCTCACTTCCTCCGTAAATTCATCCAGTTTGAAGGTGATCAGCTCCTCGGTCCGCATGAAGTAACGAATCGGCGTGCTCTGATTGATCAAACGCGCCGCCGTGTAGGTATCGTGAGGTGTGCTGATGATCGTACAGTCGTTTTCCTTGGCCAGCTTCATAATGGTCTTGGAAAGCTTAGGGCTCAGACAGGCGATGAGACATCCCGCGTTCATCTCGATGGCGCAGAGCTGGGATTCATACCGGTCTCCCACGATGACGATGTCTCCGTCCTCGATGAAATCTTCCACCACGTCCACACTCCCCGCGGCGATCATGATCTTGCCCTTCTCAATCCGCGCGTCCTCGTCTCCCACAACTACGCTGCCGTCCAGTGTCTCGGCCACGGCTTTGTAGCTAGCTCTCGACGAAGCCAGAATTCGGTTGTCGTAAATATCCATGTTGGATGTGGCGATATCCTTTACGGAAATGATCCCGCAAAGGTGATCCTCATCGGTCACCGGAAGCGTAGCCACCGTAGAATCTCTCATGATCCCCCAGGCTTTTTTCATGGAGCTCTCGCCGGAAATCCCCTCCGTTTCCCGAATGTCGATATCCCGGACCTGACTGCCCACGTCAGTCACGTAATCCGGCGCCTCCACATCGAAATAGTCCAGGACAAACTGGGTTTCCCCATTGATCTGGCCCGCCCGCAAAGGAACGAAGCAGCCCTCCGTCGTCTTATGTTTTAAATCAGCGTAGGCGATCGCGGAGCAAATAGAATCCGTATCAGGATTTTTATGTCCGATCACCAGCACTTTTTTATTGGTTTCTCCCATCATTACACCTCTTGTATCCGTCTCTTCCGTGTTTTCACAGTATCTGGTTCAATTATAGCCGAAAACCCAGTGCGGAACAAAGGTTATTTTATACTTTTGGGAAAAAGACCGAAAATTTTGTGCCTTTTTCCGGTTCGCTTTCCACCGTAATCGAGCCGCCCTGCTTCTCGATGATATCCTTCACGATGGAAAGACCTAATCCGGCACCGCCCACCTCTCTGGAACGAGACTGTTCCACGCGGTAAAAAGGCTCGAAGATCCGAGAGAGTTCCTCCTGGCGGATGCCCATGCCGGTGTCCTCCACCGTAATTTCCACTCGACCGTCCACCACCGTCCCATGAAGCTGTACCGATCCGCCCCGGCGGTTGTACTTCACCGCGTTTTCCGTCAGATTGAACAAAGCCCGATACAGGAGATCCTCATTGGCCGCCAGCGCCGGATCGTGATCGGTCGTAGCGGAGAGAACCACCTGACGCTGAGAAAGCTGATCCGTCAGTTCTTCCCCGATTCTTGCGAACAGCGCGGAAAGCCGTACCATTTCTCTGCGTTCCACTTCGTGAACCTCCGTCAAGGCCAGCAGTTCATCCACCAAGGCGGAAAGCCGCTTCAACTGATGCTTTGTCACATTCAGCGTCTCCTTCACCTCTTCCTCAGAAGGGTGATCGTCCAGTTCCAGCACCTGGATGCCCGCCATCATAGTGGCCAATGGCGTCTTTAACTCATGAGCGGCCGAAAACGCGAATCGCTTTTGGCTCTCGAAGGAGTCGTCCAGCCGTTCCAGCATGTCGTTAAAGGATTCCGCCAGACTCCCGATTTCATCTCGGGTTTTGATTCCCGTAATCCGTTCCGACAGGTTGGACGCGTGAACTCCACGCACCGCTTCACTGAGCTTCCGCACCGGAGCCAGCGCCCGGCCGGAAATAAAATAGGCCCCTATCGTACCTCCCAGAAAAATCAAAATCATGGCGGCGAAGCTGGAAGAGGCGAAACGAACCTTTTCCGCCTGAACGGAAATTTGGATCGCCTCCATGCTGACCCCCGTGCCGGAAACAGGCGTGGCGGAACTCGAGTTTGTCTCAGACGCAGCCAATGGTCTTACCGCGGATTTTTGCGGTTCGGCGATCGGCAAGAGTGCTCCGTCGGTGACTGCTGGC
>CAUHLX010000396.1 GCA_959606705.1 uncultured Bacillota bacterium
TAACAACAATTCCCGGCTCGCCCAGAAGTAACTCCAAGGATGATTTTCCCTCACTGGCTGCCACATACGCATCCATCTTCGCCTGTTCCTCATCCGTCAGCTGGATATGCCACCAATTATGTTCCTCATGGCACTTGGGACACGGCGGGTTGATTTTATAAAGCCTTCCCATAGTCTGGTCTCCTTTCGATTTTCACTCACTTTGAATTCTTTGCAAATCTTGACAGCATTTTCGCTATCTCGTTCTTTGTAATCTCCGAAACCAGAGAGAGAATTTTAATATCTTCCTCTGTTAATTCATCGTGATAAAACACAAGCATTTCTCACAGCAGTATTTGCTGGTGAGAATCTCAGGGACAAGTATTGCAATCCGTGCTTTTTATTGCAAATTCAGTAGATTCATCACCAGTTTCACCATTACTTCTTTTTCTTCTGGATTGGATTCAGCAATCATCAACGTAACGGCCACCAAGGTTCCATCGCTGAGTCGTTTTTCTCAATCTTGGAATAAAGCGTTGTTTTTATCCAGGAATTCAAGAAAAAGTGATGCCGCAATTCTCTTTCAGCCATCCGCATAAGGATGGTCCTTGATCATAAAATACAATAGATTTGCGGCTTTTTCTTCTAATGATGGATATGCATACTTGCCGAATATACTTTGATATACTGCAGCAAGGATTCCCTCAACCTTACCTTTTTCTTTTTCAACTCCAAAGACGTCCGAATGAAACGAATCCTCCATAGCATCGACCATATGACGGCAATCTTCATAAGTGATCCTGTAAATCGGCTGATTTCCTTTTGGCTTCTCCAATGTCTGGTGATCATACCACCAATTTGCACTACATTATCAGCAACACCATCAACCCACTGCCCATCTACAAGAGCCTCGTACTGACGTTGTCTAAAAGGCACATCACCATAAAGATCTCGTACTGCTGTTTCATAGCTTTGCCCATAATCAAGGGCAGCTTTTCGTCATCATAGCCAGGATACCCGCAGAAATATTGAAGATATGGGTTTTCCTGGATCTGGAGCGCGGTTTCCTCGTCAGAATAGCCATACTCCGCCTGAATAATGCAGACCTCCAAGGCCAGACGCAGCGGCTTGGCCACATTGCCTTTCCGGTTGGTGAATAGTGCGGCGTAGCGCTTCTCGATCTCCAGTCAGGGGATCGTCTGGGCTTTCTTTACCCAACGGTTGCTTTCCTTCAGATTCATATCCACCGGCTGTTTGAAATCCGCCAAGCTGATCTGGCCATTGCTGTAACGATACATAGTTGCCCTCCAGGTGCACGATTTTTGCTGGATTTTTGCCAGTTCCCTTGCTCCTATTATACCACGGATTGGCTTCTATGGATTGAAATATAAGGCTTTTTCTATTATTCAGTGCATATTAAATACGCGGAACCCCCTTCGCCATGATCCGGTTTGGGTAACGGCGCATGACAAACGCGCGCGGACACGCAAAATGAGGGCGAAAGGGACCGCCCCGCTTTTCCCTTCTTGACAGCGATGGATCAGCCTTAACCGGTGCCCGGGATATGGAGATCCTCAGCGGCCAGATCCTCCTTGGCGTTCGCGAAGGACAGCAGCGTTACAAACGTCAGCAGCAAAGCAATCGCTTTTTTCATGATGTTCTCTCCCCTTCTCGGTTTCAACCGGAGCGTTTGTTCCCACAAGGTCTTGTCGAGGAAGGGCGGTCCGGCAGTGGTCTTGCCCACGATCAGTTAAGCTTTTGTCCTGTTTTCCGTGCTCCGGCTTAAATCCGGACCCTTTTCTGTCGATAATAAGGATATGAAAAACATTTTTCTGTCGATAATAAGGATATGAAAAACATTTAGACAGGAGGTTCCGCAATGAAAATTCAAGATGCGAAGAAGGCATACGCCGCGCAGATGGATACGCTGTGGACACGGAAACGCGACCTGTCGCAGGCGCTCAAAAATTGCCAGCAGGGCGGCGCGCCCAATGTGGATCGTGTGGAGATCTCCCGTGAGCTGTCCGCCGTGGACGCGCAATACAACGAGGCCCAGGGCGTGATGGAGAGCATCATCGAGCGGGAGACTGCCATCCACAACGCCGAGGTTGCAAAGCAGCAGGGCAATGCTCTGTCGAAGGCCGCAGAGGAGATGGGCAAGATGCTGGAGATCTACCACCGCATCGCCTCCGGCGGTCAAGTCCCTCCGGAGGATGAACAGCGGCTGATGGAATACAACCACAAGCTTTACATGGCGGCCAAGACCGCGGCCATGCTGCAAGAGGGAGACGGCGAGGAGTACGACTCCCTCTTTGAGGACGAGGAGGAAAAAAACGGCGAAGAAAAGACCGCCAGCGAGATCGCGGGCGAGGCGGAGATCTCCGTCCCCGACGGAGGCGGGGACGCCGGTCTCGACATCGCCTCGGAGTGATGGCTATACCGCTCCTCCGTTTCTTTTTTAGGACAGCAAAAAAGGGCACAAAACCGCCCTTTACGGTTTTGTGCCCCCGTTGAGTTACCTGAGAGATTCCCTCCGCTTTGGGAGGTTGCACCTTCGGTGGTCGGGCGCTGCCGCCCGGCCTTTTCGGAGCGTCGTCCGAAACCGGTCCTTTTGCCTGGGAGCTTCTGCGTTCCCCTTCGGCATCGCCTGAGCGATCTCTCCCAAAACAAAACTACTTTTTTATTTCCAAAATAGAAAATTATCGCAAATCCTTTATCCATGCGGATTTGCCGCTATTTTGTACATTTCCTAAATTTTTTCCAAAATCCAAAATAGGACGTCAAATCTTACCTCTGTTAGAGTCCGATAGAAACAGCCATCCTAAGACCAGCAGAATTAACCAATCTGA
>CAUHLX010000397.1 GCA_959606705.1 uncultured Bacillota bacterium
ACCGGCTTCGGGGGCGGCACCGGGGGATTCTGGCGGGAATCGGGACGGTCTTGACGGATGACCCTCTGCTCAACTGCCGCCTTCCGGGGGACCGCGATCCGGTTCGCATCATCTGCGACAGCAGCCTGCGTCTTCCGTTGGACAGCCGGATCGCCCAGACGGCCGGAGAGATTGCCACCATTGTGGCGGCTTCCCATCCGGACCCGCGGCGGCGGGAACGGCTGGAAGCCTTGGGGATCACGGTGCTGGACCTTCCGGCGGGGGAGCCGGCCGGGAAATCGACGGGAGGGGAAGCCGAACGTCCTCGGCGGCAGTCGGTGGATCTTTCGGCCCTGATGAAGGTACTGGGGGAAATGGAAATCGACAGCGTGCTTCTGGAGGGTGGGGGAACCTTGAACGACAGCGCACTGCGAGCAGGAATCGTCCGCCGGGTTTACGTGTACATGGCGCCCAAGCTGTTCGGGGGTGCTGGGGCAAAGACTCCGGTGGGCGGTTTCGGCTGTGAGACTCCCCAGGATTGCATTCGTCTGTCACGGCCGGAGCTTCTCCGGTTCGGAGAGGATTTGCTTTTGCAGTATGAGGTTTTGGAACAGGAGGACGATTGATGTTTACCGGAATCATCGAAGAAGTGGGCACGGTGGAAGGAATCCGCAGGGAGGGGAACTGCGGGGGATTGACGATTGGAGCGTCCGCGGTTTTAGAAGGGACTCGAATGGGAGACAGCATTGCGGTCAACGGGGTATGCCTTACGGTCAGCGCGCTGCGGCCCGCTTCCTTTACTGCCGACGTTATGGCAGAGACTCTGCGCCGCAGCAGCCTGGGAGAGCTGAGGACCGGCTCGCCGGTCAATCTGGAACGGGCGATGCCCGCCGACGGACGCTTCGGCGGACATTTGGTCAGCGGACACATCGACGGCACCGGGCGGATCGCTTCAATGAGGCGAGAAGGCAACGCGGTATGGATCTCGGTAGAGGCACCTCCGTCCATTCTGGAATTGATCGTGGAGAAGGGTTCCGTAGCCATCGATGGGGTGAGCCTCACGGTGGCGGGGGTCGAATCCTCCCGATTTCAGGTCTCCGTCATTCCTCACACAGGCGCACAGACCACCTTGCTGAATCGGAGTCCCGGCAGTCTGGTCAATTTGGAAAACGATCTGATCGGAAAATATGTGAAGAAGCTGCTGGGTGGTTCTCGGACCGGCGGCATCACCGAAACATTTCTCATGGAAAACGGATTTTAAGAAAAGGAGCGTGAGCGGTTATGAAATACGATACCATAGAAAAGGCACTGGAAGAACTCCGTGCCGGCAGGATTATTTTGGTCACGGACGACCCGGACCGGGAAAATGAGGGGGATTTGATCTGTGCGGCGGAATTCGCCACCTGTGCAAATATCAATTTTATGGCGATCCATGGCAAGGGGCTGATCTGCATGCCTATGAGTGAAGCTCTGGGTCGTCGGCTGGAGCTGCCGCAGATGGTAGCGGACAATACGGATAACCATCACACGGCCTTTACCGTTTCCATCGATCACGTGGAGACCACCACCGGAATTTCGGCGGAGGAACGGTCGGTGACCGCCAGAAAGCTGGTGGAAGCGGGCGCGCGACCGGAAGATTTTCGCCGGCCGGGTCACATGTTCCCTCTGATTTCCCGCCGCGGGGGTGTTCTCACCAGAAACGGCCATACCGAAGCGACGGTGGATCTCATGCGTTTGGCCGGACTGAAGGAATGCGGCTTGTGCTGCGAGATCATGTCGGAGGATGGCACCATGATGCGCACTCCTGAGCTGTGGAAGCTGGCAGAGGAATATGGACTGAAGTTTATCACCATCCGGGACCTTCAGGATTATTGCCGCCGTCATGAAACTCATGTGATTCGGGAAGCATCGGCAAAGCTCCCCACTCAATACGGGGCGTTCCGGATTTACGGTTACAGCAATGATCTCACGGGGGAGCATCACGTCGCCCTGGTGAAAGGGGAAATCGGAGACGGGAAAAATCTTCTGTGCCGCGTCCATTCCGAATGTCTGACCGGAGACGTGTTCGGTTCCAGGCGCTGTGACTGCGGTCAGCAGCTCCAGGCGGCGATGAGACAAATCGAAGAGGAAGGACGAGGGGTCTTGCTCTACATGCGTCAGGAAGGACGGGGAATCGGGCTGATCAACAAGTTGAAGGCTTATGAGCTGCAGGAGAAGGGCCGGGATACGGTGGAGGCGAATTTGGAGCTGGGGTTTGCCCCCGATCTGCGGGAGTACTGGATCGGCGCGCAGATTCTTGGAGACTTGGGAGCGAAAACTCTGCGTTTGCTGACCAACAACCCGGATAAGGTTTACGGACTGGACGGCTTCGGGGTGGAAATCGTGGAACGGGTCCCCATCGAAATTGCGCCCCATGAGGACGACGCGTTTTATTTGAAAACCAAAGAGGATAAGATGGGACATCTGTTTTCCCATCTCACCGCATAAAATAGAGTACGGCAAGAGAAAGGAAGGAACAAAGGACATGAGAACATTGGAAGGAAACGTGATTGCGGAAGGCTTGCGGGTGGGGATCGTGGCTTCCCGTTTCAACGAGTTTATTGTCAGCAAGCTGCTATCCGGCGCGGTGGACGGGCTGGTTCGCCACGGAGCCTCTTCGGAGGATATTACGGTAGCTTGGGTGCCGGGAGCTTTTGAAATCCCTTTGGCGGCTCAGCGGATGGCGCAGTCCGCCAACTATGATGCCGTCCTCTGTGTGGGCGCCGTCATTCGGGGGTCCACCTCCCATTACGATTACGTGTGCAGTGAGGTTTCAAAAGGGGTTGCCCACGTTGCGCTGGAAAGC
>CAUHLX010000398.1 GCA_959606705.1 uncultured Bacillota bacterium
GCGCTGGCCTGCGGGGCGGACGGGGTACAGCTGTCCACTCGATTTGTGACTACGGTGGAATGCGACGCACATCCCCGATTCAAAGAAGCCTATCTCAATTGTGAGAAAGAAGATATCGTGATTCTCCACAGCCCGGTGGGAATGCCGGGACGAGCGATCGAAAACGATTTTGTACGCCGCACGAAAAAGGAGCGGATTCCGCCGGAAAGATGCAATCGATGCATGTCGGTATGCAAGGCGTCGGAAACACCGTACTGCATCACGAAAGCCTTGATCGATGCGGCGTTGGGGGATGTGGAGAACGGCTTGGTCTTCTGCGGCAGCAACGCGTACAAAGCACAAAAAATCGAAACGGTAAAAGAGGTCTTTGACGAACTCACCGGAGGATGTTAAGATAAAGGGAAATAGCTTTGGAAAGGAATGAACCGAATGGCCGGACAGGATCCCGCGTTTTTTAATACCACCGCGCTGGCTTTTTTAGGAGATGCGGTGTATGAGACCTTCATTCGGGCCTACGCTTTGGAGAGCGGGCAGGTCCATGCGGACCGCCTGCATCGAATGGCGGTAAAATACGTGCGGGCGGAAGGACAGGCGGCCGCGCTGCGGCAGATGATGCCGGAGCTTTCCCAAGAGGAGCTGGCCCTGGTCAAACGGGCGAAAAACAAGAAGATCACTTCCAAGCCGCGATACGTGGACCCGTTGACCTACAAGATGGCCACCGCCTTTGAAGCGTTGATGGGTTATCTGTATCTGTCCCGAAAGGAAGAACGGCTTCTTGAACTGGAGCGCAAAGCGATTTCCATCATAGAGGAAAGTGAGGAGCAGAAACGATGAGCAGGGCGGATCAAATATTTGTGGAGATGTGCGGAGATATCATAGACAACGGATTTTCCAGCGAAGGGCAGGCGGTGCGAGCGAAATGGGAGGATGGAACCCCGGCTCACACCATCAAACGATTCGGAGTGGTCAACCGTTACGATTTGTCGCAGGAGTTTCCGGCTTTGACTCTGCGCCCTACGCCAATCAAATCGGCGGTGGACGAGCTCCTGTGGATTTGGCAGAAAAAATCCAACAATGTAAACGAGCTGAACAGTCATATTTGGGACGCTTGGGCGGACGAGGACGGCTCCATCGGAAAAGCATACGGATACCAGATGAGGGTGAAGCATTCCTACCCCGAGGGGGAGATGGATCAAGTGGATCGAGTGCTGTATGATTTGAAGCACAATCCTTACAGCCGCCGGATCATGACCAATATCTATACGCATCAGGACCTTTCGGAAATGAATTTATATCCCTGCGCTTACGGAGTCACCTTTAACGTGACGGGAAATCGGCTCAACGCCATTTTAAATCAAAGATCGCAGGATACCCTGGTAGCCAACAGCTGGAATGTCTGCCAGTATGCGATCCTGGTGCATATGATGGCGCAGGTCAGCGGATTTCAAGTCGGGGAGCTGGTTCACGTCATCGCGGACGCTCACATTTACGACCGTCATATCCCGCTGGTGACCGAACTGATCGGCAGACCCCAGTATCCGGCGCCGAAGCTTTGGATCAATCCGGATGTGAAGGATTTTTATCAGTTTACCGTGGATGATTTTCGATTGGAGGATTATCAAACGGGTCCTCAGATAAAGGGGATTCCGGTAGCAGTATAGAAGGAGACAGGAATGAAGGCAGTCGTAGTTGTGGATCGAAATTGGGCGATTGGCAAGGAAGGAAAACTGTTGGCCCATTTGCCCGGAGATTTGAAACGTTTTAAAGAAATAACCACGGGAAACGTGGTGGTCATGGGCCGCGCAACGGTGGAATCCCTTCCGGGAAAACAGCCCCTGCCGGGCCGCGTAACCGTGATGCTCACCGCAAATCGGGAATATCCGGTGCCGAAGGGCGTTTTGGCGGTGCGCTCGGAACAGGAGCTGCTTAAGGTTGTGGAGGCATTCGGACCTCAGAGAACGTATGTCTGCGGCGGTGCGCAGGTCTACAGGGACCTGCTGCCGTATTGCGATACGGTGTATGTGACCAAGATCGACGGGGAATTTGAGGCGGATCGTCACTTCCCTAATCTGGATGCTTCCCCGGAGTGGGAGCTGGTAAACAGCGAGGAACCCGTGGAAGAAAACGGAGTGAGCTACCGTTTTACGGAGTACAGGAAAAGGTGAGGGGATGAAAGCGGATCGTCAGAAGCAGCCGGAGCGTCGGAGCCGGTCGGAAAAGCAGGGACAGAGGAAGCGTCCGGAATCTTCAAAACGACCGGGACGTCCGGAAGCTGCGGAGCCTTCGGAGCTCCGGGAAGGTGATTCCGCCCGCATCATCGGCAGGAATCCGGTGATGGAGGCGCTGAAAAGCGGAAGAGAAATTGAAAAATTGATGATGATCAAGGACGGAGAGGGTTCCCTGGTGAAAATTTCGGCCATTGCGAAAGAACGGAGCATCCCCATTCAGTATATGGATCGTCAGTCTCTTTCCCGTTTGGCGGAGGGCGGAGCGCATCAAGGGGTGATCGCCGTGGCGGCGGCATATGATTATTGGGAGCTGGAGGAGCTGCTGGACCGGGCGGAGGCTCAGGAAGAACCGCCGTTTCTCATTCTGCTGGACGGACTGGAGGACCCTCACAATCTGGGGGCGATTCTCAGGACGGCGGACGCGGCGGGGGCTCACGGAGTGATCATACCCAAGCGTCGGGCGGTAGGCCTGACGGACACCGCGGCCAAGGCTTCCGCCGGAGCGGTGGAGTACGTTCCGGTGGCACGGGTTTCTAATTTGGGACAGGCCATTGACCGTTTGAAGGAACGGGGACTTTGGATCTGTGCCTGTGACA
>CAUHLX010000399.1 GCA_959606705.1 uncultured Bacillota bacterium
ACGAAGAGGATTCCGCCGCCGATGTGGATATGAACGTGGTAATGACGGACGCCGGAGACTTCGTCGAGGTGCAGGGGACCGGAGAGGAAGCCACCTTCAGCCGTTCGGAGCTGTCCGAGCTGCTGGCCGTGGCGGAAACGGGCTGCCGGCGGCTTCACGAGGCTCAGCGCAAGGTTTTGGATGCCGATGAGGCCAATCGTCGGGCGGCGGAGGAGGCGGAACACGAGATCGTAGCGGCCACTCAAAACGCCCATAAAATTCGAGAGATTGAAAGCATCACCGAGGCGTTCGGCATGAAGATCATTTCCAGAGGTGACGCCGGAGTTCCGAATTTTGAGGTCGTGGAGGATGGAGATACCTTTGAAGCCAATTCGGAGAAAAAGGCCACGGCTATCATGAAGGCTTGCGGACGAGTAACCATCGCCGATGATTCGGGCCTGGAGGTGGACGCGCTGGACGGCGCGCCGGGGGTGTATTCCGCCCGGTTTGCGGGAGAACATGCCACCGATGAGGAAAACAACAGGAAGCTTCTGGAGCTTCTGGCCAACGTGCCCGAAGAGGAACGGGGCGCTCAGTTTGTGTCCGTCATCACCATGGTCTGGCCGGACGGAGAAAAAATCGTGGCAAGAGGAGAGTGCCGCGGGCATATTCTATATGAAGCGCAGGGGGAAAATGGCTTCGGCTACGATCCGCTGTTTGTACCGGACGGATTTGACAAGACCTTCGCGGAGCTGTCGCCGGAAGAGAAAAACCAGATTAGCCACCGGGCCATTGCGCTGCAGGACTTGAAGCGGGAGCTGGAGAAGCGCCGGGATTAGGAAAAGGCAGGGGAACAGGTGGACAGACCGGTTACGAAACGCCGCATGATCAACATGGGCTGCGTGATTATCAGAGAACTGAAGGACCCGTATTACCAGGGAGTGGCGGCGGAGCTGGCATTCTATTTTCTGATGTCCATGGTTCCCATTGCCATTCTTTTGGGGGAAGCACTCGACGCGTTCTCCATCTCCGCGGGTGTGGTGCTGGAAATGCTGGATAAGTACGCCAGCCCGGAGCTTTCCCAAACGCTGTCCCAGTATCTGTCCTACAAACCCACCGGAAAATTCAGCGTGATCTTCGTGGTGTTCGCGCTTTGGGGCGCCTCCAAGGCGGAGTTTTCCATGCTGCGGATCGCCAATTACGCCTACACCGGCGCCACGGATGCCAGAGGCTACATTCGGGAACGGGTGCGGGCGATTTTAAACATCCTGCTGCTCATCGGCATGCTGGTGTTCAGTCTGGTGATCATGGTCTACGGCGAGACCATTTTAAATGGGGTCAGCCTGTATATGGAGCAGTTTCTGCACATTCGCTTTGCCATCAGTGAAATCTGGCTCAGCGTGCGCTGGGTTGCGGCCATCGCTGTTTACTTTTTTGTCATCAGCTACAATTACTACTTTTTACCTTATGAGAGACAGCCCTTCAAAAAAATCATACCGGGAAGTGTGGCGGCGTCCTTGGGACTGTTGGTCAGCACCGGGATCTTTTCATATTACGTTGCGGTGTTCGCCAATTTCGACCTTCTGTACGGGAGCTTGGCTTCGATCGTGGCGCTGCTTTTGTGGTTTTTCATCATGGCCTATGTTCTGCTGTTCGGCATTCTGTTCAACGTGGCCTGGAAGGAGACCGAGCCGCCTCACGGCTTCTCCGCTTAATTGTGAGAGGCTTCACCCATATTCCAGCCCTATTATTTCAGCCGGCAAACCACGGAATATTCCTTAACGGAAAGCAGCACCAGAGGGACGATGCTGACAATCAAAAAACTCCGGAAAGACGACGCTTTCATCAGCAAGCGCCGGACCTCTCCGGAGTTTTCCTTTTTTCTTCATTTCATGGAAGTGGAACGGGACTAGCAGCAGGTACCGTCATTTTTAATGACTCGAACGCTGATGATGCCTTCCACATTCAACGCCTTTTTCAGAGATTCTTCATCCACTTCGGAATCTACGTCCACCAAGGTGCAGGCCATTTCGCCTTTGCTGCGGTTGACCAGATCGCTGATATTGATATTCATTTCGGCCAGAATTCCGGTGATCTTGCCCAGCATGGCGGGGACGTTCTTGTTGAGCACCGCGATCCGCGCGGTGGAATTGCAGACGCCCAGGCTGCAGTTGGGGAAGTTCACGGAGTTGGTAATGTTGGCGTGCTCCAGATAATCCATCAGTTCGTCCACCGCCATGGAGGCGCAGTTTTCCTCGGATTCCTGGGTGGAAGCGCCCAAGTGAGGAATGCAGACGATCCTGTCGTTACCCAGCATTCTCTCGTTGGGGAAGTCGGTAATGTACCGTTTCAGCTTGCCTTTTTCCAAAGCGGAAAGCAGATCGGCTTCATTGACCAGCGTGTCACGGGCAAAGTTCATCAGAACGGCGCCTCGCTTCATGATGTTGAAATAAGCTTCGTTCATCATGCCCTTGGTGCTCTCCATGGCGGGAACGTGGATGGTGACCACGTCGCACTTGGGAAGCAGGGCTTCCATGGTGCCTACCACGGGAATGGTGTTGGACAGCTCATGAGCGGAGTGCAGAGAGATGTAGGGATCGTAGCCGATGACCTTCATACCTAAGGATTCCGCGGCGTTGGCCACCATGACGCCGATGGCGCCCAGGCCGACCACACCCAGCGTGTGGCCTTTGAGTTCACGGCCGGCAAACTGACCCTTGCCTTTTTCCACCGCCTTCGCCACATCGCCGGACAGGTGATCCGCCCACAGCATGGCGTCTTTGAGATTTCTGGCGGAAACCAGCATGGCGCCCAGAACCAGCTCCTTTACCGCGTTGGCGTTG
>CAUHLX010000400.1 GCA_959606705.1 uncultured Bacillota bacterium
CTCGGCTCCGGCTCTGCCCATGGTGTTCATCACAAACAGCAGCTTCCGCATGGTTTCCTCTTCCCTTTTCCTCCGTCCCCACGGATTTTACTTGTACTCGATGGTCAAATCATTGGTGTAATAGGGGTCCTGAATCAATCGATAGGCGATAAACTCGTCATCCTCGTACACCACGCTCATCTCCCGGGGGAAATGCTTCTGATACTCCTGCGCCCAAGCGTAGGCCCGAGCCATGATGGGCGCCCGCAGCTTCTCATAGTAATCACTGGGCTCGCTGGTGTCCAGTGACAGCTCCACCTCCATATCCTCCCGGCGGATCTCCTTCCTCACAGGCGGGTTCTCGTTCAGGAAAACCCCGCTTCCGTAATCGATGGGACGCTTCTCGATGAAGAAAAACACGTACTTCGTAGGAATGTGCACCGGAACGGCCCGTTCCGGATTCTCCATGGCTCGGAGAAAATCCAGCAGTTCATAATGAAATCCGTCGTTCCAAACCATGGAGGTTTCATCCACCGTGGAAACCACGGTCCACGAATGATCGGGATAGTCCCGAAAGATCTGGTACAGAGTCTTGGCGGAGCCGGTGGTCTGCACATCGTAGTACAAGGACGGTTCCTTGACGTGTCCGCCCCCGAAGGTAACGGCGGCAATGGCGGCAATCGCCGCGAAGGTCAAGGCCCCGTGTCCTTTCCGCAACGCCGGCGAACCCTCACAGAATCGATAGAGCACCTCGATGGGAATGGGAAACATCACCGCGGCCATGTAGTCCACAAAGACCGCCGCCCTTCCTACCGTGATCAGCGTAGGCAGATGGAGGATGTCTCCGCCGAAGAGGATCAGGATGAATACGTAGAACAGAATCAGGCTCATGAGAAATCCGTTTTGGGGAACCGTCCGTTTGGCGAGGCGGCTTCCCAGACAAAAAAGCGAGCCCACGGCCACACATCCTAAGGTCAGATAGAACCACGGCACTCCCATGGTGGCTAGCCACACCCGTTCCACGAAATTGTCCCAGATGGTCAGCGCCGCTCCCCGCTCCTGCTTCGCACCGCCCGCCCCTTCCGTTCCGGCTCCTGCCTCCGTTCCTTCCGTCTCGTCCACCGCCTCGTCCGGCTGTTCCACATGGGAAAACTGTTCCTCCGCCGCCACGTCGCCGTTGGCGATGACTCCCGCCGCCCACAGGAACGAGCCGTTCAGCGGGTAGCCCAGCATCAGTCCCACTCCCAGCGGCAGGGCCCCCGCCAGCAGGCCCAGAGTCCCGCACAGCAGCAGAGGAATCAGGTACCGCTTTTTGAAAATCCGCACCAAATAGACGATCCCGAACGCGATGCACATCGCTCCGGCCATCAATGTGATGTACAAATGGATGGTGATGGTCATGGCCACCGCCATTCCGAAGAGAATCAAGCTCCGGCGGTTCCCGTCCTGTAAATAAAGATAAAGAAGCACCGCGATGGGCACCAGAAACAGCATGGCGTATTCCTGAGGCAGCCCGAACTGATAGCGGAACATTCCCAGGTACGTGAAGATATCGCAGAGGCTGAACAGCGCATACCCCACCGCCGGCGCCAACGGCGAACGAAAGACCCTGCGCATCAGAAGATACATCATGGTGAGAATCCACATGCTGGCGCAAATGCCCAAAAGGCGCATCACGGTATAGGTGTGGAATCCGAAAATCCGCACCAGAGCCACGGCGATGTTGTGGAACCCGAAGGGATAGACCCCGTCGGCAAAGGGGTGCCCCTGCAGCAGCATCTGGACCCATTGCGTGTGGACCACCTCGTCCGGAGCCCCGAAGGCCACGTGGGTTCTGGTATACCAGCTGAGATAATACAAATTGAAGCCGGTGCAGAACAGATAGATCAGCCATGGAACAACGTGTCCCTTCACCTCCTCCCGGAAGAACCCGGAGACAGACCCTCGAACCGCCAGCCCGCACTTTTTGAGAAACAGCCGCGGTCCCTCGATTCCGTTGAGCAGATACCACGCGTGTCTGGCCGTCACCCTTCCGGTCACCACGCCAAATCGCCGATCCACACAGATGCGGACGAGAATTCCCATCAGCGCCAGCAGGCTGATAAACAGCGGGCGGGAGGACACGTGAAAAAAGCCCAGCACATAAACCGCCATCACCAGGAAAAAGTGACCGGTCACCACGCAGGTCAACAGGCTGTCAAAAAAGCTCATCCCTCTCAGGAGCGGACGGCAGGTAAAGACGGCTGAGCCGAACACCAAAAGCGTGTATGCGATAAAAACGGCGGCCAAATCCGCGATTCCCAACAGCTCCATCTCTCTTTCCCTCCTTCCCCGCGTTTCCGTTCCGCGTTTCCAACGTCTCGCACTATCGATAAAACCGGATCAGCTCCAGCGTTTCCCGGTCCAGCGGAATCCCGCTTTCCTTCAATTCGGCCAGGGTTTGAAAAAACAGTTCTCTCTCGCCGGTGGCGTGATACAGCTCCAGCCTCAATCGAAAGGTAAACAGATCCAGCGGACGATTTTCCACTGCCCGATTCATCCACAGAACCGCTTTATCGTGGTCGTTCGCCCGGAGCATCCGTCCCACCACCTGCCGGTACATCTCCCCGGTCACTCGTTGGGCCTCCCTCTCATACAGCCATTCCACAATGCTTTCTTGACGATAGGCATAGGTCCGTTCCTCGATTTCCGAAAGGACATTCTTGTTCAGAAATTCGCTGATTACCTTGGCCGCTTCCACATAGATATCCAAATTTTCCGGGTCTTGATCCATCTCCACGGTCAGCTGCTGAACGGTGACTTTGAAGCGAGCC
>CAUHLX010000401.1 GCA_959606705.1 uncultured Bacillota bacterium
ATTCTGGATCACCGGCTCGTTTGTCGTGTTTTTGCTTGGTGCAACGATGCCTGCAATTCCACCCGTATGTACATTTACATTTGCGATCCCATTGTTTCTGACCGACCCGGAAATAACCGCACAATTCTTTATATAAACCGGCCCGTTTACAGTTCCCGAAACAGTATCTATCGCTCCGACAATAGCGCCAACCACTGGTGAGCTTCCGTTAGTACAACTAATATCTACCTTATCCATTACGAGATTCTCTATTTTTCCATTTGAAATTCGACCAAAGAGTCCCGATGTGCCGCAATTGCTCGTGTAGCACTTAATGTTACTGATGAGATGTCCATTCCCATTAAAATACAAGCTCACCATTGTTCCATTAACACCGCCAATTGGAAACCAATTTCCATTTTCATCATTATCATCGTCATTGTATAATGACAGATCGATGTCTGACATCATTTTGAAATATTGTCCTTTTTGACAATGATTTGTATGACTAATGTGTTGAAGCTGAGCAGCAGTAAATATTAAATATGGATCGCTGGCGGTTCCGCTGCCTTGTGTAAAACACGCTTGGTATGTTTGCTCTCCGGTCATTGTTGCTTTTAACGAAGTATTGCTCCACCCACATGTACATCCCATCCCCATCGCCGTCGAAGCCACGCTGTCGACCGCCGACGGAATGGAATTCGCCGTAGACACGCCATCATCCGCTTGACCGTTCTCCCGTTCCGCGTCTTTCCATTCCACAGCATCCGGACTACTCTGCTCACTGTCCTGAACCTTGCTTCGTTCCCATATCTCGGTTTGCTCCCGAGACACTTCCGACTGTGATCCGTTTCCCATCTCCTGACCTGCTGTTTTCTGCTCCGGTTCCGCTCCTTTTTTCGTCCCTTTCTCCTGCACAGTCATCTTCCCTACGGCTTCATCCAAAGATACATAGTATAATTGGCCCGAGGACTCCGTCCCCGCGCCTTGGTTGTTTCCATCATTCAGTTGTGAGGTATCATCCGGGACAGCCGCCGCCTGCCTCTTGCCTTGCTCCGTACCATACACCCATTCGTCCGTTGAGGTGATTGGCATAAAGGCAGAACCCAGCACCGTGGTGATCGTCACCACCAGTGCCAAGGCGTATGAAACTGCTCTGTTTCGTGCTTGGACTTCCCTAGTCATTTTCCCGCTCCCGTAGGTCTGGTTTTGTGATCAGATTCGATAAAACTGTCACAAACCCATGATTTTCAACATTTTAATCGTTGCTTTGTCATCGCTCGCGTGATGAAATTCCCGTTTTCATCCCAGGCGATACCGTCTCAGAACATATCGTTCTGAGACACAATAAAAACCGTTGAAATTTCAACGGTTTTTAACATTTATCCGCATGCTTTTTAAGTCAGTTTCTCGTCATAACGACAAATTGTAATTTTCGTTGCCTTTCTACATTTTATTTTCATTCTCCAAGGGATTATGTCACAAAATCAGGAAAGCAATTGCAATCACAAGGTCTTCGCCTCTACGATTTATTATACGAATCGTAAATTTCATGTTGAAACGTGTCGAAATGTAGCATATAATGGACATGTCTCAGAACGATATGTTCTGAGACACGGTATAACGCAAGAAAGCAGACCGCAATGGCCTGCTTTTTCTGTTTTGCACTTTAGATTATACTTAAATTAGAACGAAATGGCAATCCTGATCTTGCGGTTTCATAGCTTTAATTCTAAAAAGACATGGCCCTCGTCCGGGATTTTTCCGTCCGAACGAGTGCCCGTTTCCGCCGTTATGACAAATCCGTTTCTTTCGTATAGGCGAATTGCGGGGATGTTTTGACGCCCGGTGTCCAGTCGGATGGCCTTACAGCCTAAAAGGCCAGCCACCTCGACGGAATATCGAACCATCCGAGTTCCGATGCCCAGTCCGGCTTTCGATGGCCGTACGCACAGCGTATGTACCACCAGCACCTGGCGAGACGGCAGCCTCTCGTTCCAGGGGATTCCGCCATATTCCTCCGGCTGTTTTTGATTCAATATCATACTGGCTAAAATTTCGCCATCCTCTTCATACACATATAAGTTCTCTTCATTGAACCCTGCTATGGCGGTTTCCCGCGTGGGATATCCCTCCTTTTCCCATCTGGTGAACGTCCCATAAGCCACCTCAAATTCCAGCAGCTCGAGATAGGACCGCTCCACCCCGTCGATATCCTTCCACACAGCGTTTCGAATCATTCACCTTCTCCAATTCTCGTTAATCATTCCTGCCGTTGTTTGGCTTTTCGCCGCGCCCTCATCGCTCAGAGCTTCTTCTGACCATTCTCCAAGATCAGCAGCGCCGTTTCTTTGGCGTAACTGTTGGCACTTAAAAACAGGGACAGCATCCGCTGCAAAAGCTCTGCGTCCAAGGTTCCCTCGTCTTCCGCGCCTTCTCTCCCTTCCGGCACCGATGCCTGCCGCACCTCTATTTCCCGGTTTACGCCCATCATGCTCTGCTTGTCCGGCTCGACCTCCCGCACACTATGAGAGCTTCGTGTCCGGCGTCCCACCAGCTCGTCCATGGTGATCCCATATAAGTCCGCCAGTTTGATCAGAACCTTCCAGCTGGGCCGGTTCGTTCCTTCCTCGTAACGGGAGTAGGTGGATCGCTGCAGTCCGATGCGGGCCGCCACCTCCTGCTGTGTCATCTTTTTCTGCTTTCGATAGCTCCGAAGCGTTCCGGAAAGTCCCATTGTCATCCGTTATCCTCCTTTTCCTCGAGCGTACGCAAATTCAAAGCGGTTCGCCCGATCCACTC
>CAUHLX010000402.1 GCA_959606705.1 uncultured Bacillota bacterium
CGTGGTATTCGTCACCGGTCTTTCCGGCGCCTTCATTCAAATCGGACAGGTTCAGCTGAAGGGAATGGCGCTGGCCACCATCGTGGGTATGGTTCTCAGCCTGCTCTTCTTCCTGATCGACAAGCTTCGTCTCTCCAACGACGCGGACGTGGCCGACTGCATCGGACACATCGAAGAGGAAGCGGAACCGCAAGAATAATCAACCCCACGCTCCCATTACATTGTCATTGAGAACGCCGCGGAGGCTTGCCTATTCCGCGGCGCTTTTTTGTACAACGAAAGGAAGGAGCTTCCCCTCGGCAGGTGAAACTCCTTCTTCTTTTTTTCTGATCGGTTCCGGTGGTTTTCTCGATCCTGCTATTTCAAGCAATCCGAAACCGCTTGCGGCATCTCCGCGATGTCCACCACGCCTCGATGGCGGATCTCCTTGTTTTCCAGTCCGGCCAATGCCTTGGGCACCCGAACTCCGGTCTTGGCGCACAGGGCGCTGACATAGGCGAAGCCATCCGCGAAATCCGGCAGCCCCACGGCGTGAGCCGCGCTGTCGGCAAACTTATAAGCGCTGGCTGTGGACGCCAGCACGGCCGGAGTGAGATCTCCGGTCTCTTGGCGGTAATCCTGATATACCTTGTAAGCCACCGCCGTATGGGTGTCCATCAGATAGTCGTGCTCCCGGTACATCGCTCCGATGGCGGCATTGGTCTGATCCACGTCCGCGGAGCCTCCCCAGAAATCCGCTAGCCCCGCTTTGATTTTGTCGCTCACCTGGTATTTCTTTTCTTTTTCCAGCCCTTCCATAAGGGCGGCGATCTCCCGGCCGTTTCCTCCCGACAGATGGTACAGCAGCCGTTCCAGGTTGCTGGAAATTAGAATGTCCATGGACGGCGAGTTGGTCAGATAAAACTCCCGTCCGGAAATATCGTAAACTCCGGTGTTGATGAAATCCGTCAGCACCCGGTTTTGATTGGAGGCACAGATGAATCGATTCACCGGCAGCCCCATTACCCGCGCATAATAAGCGGCCAGAATGTTTCCAAAATTGCCGGTGGGCACCACGATGTTGATCCGGTCCCCGTCCTTGATGACTCCCTGTTTGATCAGCTGTACATAGGACCAGACATAGTAGGCCACCTGGGGAACCAAACGCCCGATGTTGATGGAATTTGCAGAGGAAAGCTTGCAGCCCTTCTTCGCCAATTCCGCCGCGAAGGCGTCATCGTTGAATATTTTCTTCACTCCGGTCTGAGCGTCGTCAAAATTGCCCCGAATGGCAAACACGTGGGTGTTGGCTCCTTCCTGAGTCACCATCTGCCGCTGCTGTACCTCGCTGACCCCGTCATTGGGGAAAAACACGATAATCTCCGTTCCCGGTACATCCGCAAACCCTTCCAGCGCCGCCTTTCCGGTGTCTCCGGAGGTGGCGGTGAGGATCACGATCTTGTTGTCCTCTTTCTCCTTCTTCATGGCGGTGGTCAGCAGATAAGGCAGGATCGAAAGCGCCATGTCCTTGAAGGCCGCCGTTTTTCCGTGATACAGCTCCAGAAACCAGGCGTCGCCCGCTTTTTTCACCGGCACGACTTCCCGCTCCTCGAACTTGCCATCGTAAGCGTGGTCGATGCAGTATTGCAGCTCTTCCCGGCTGTAATCCGACAGGAACTGAGACAGCACCTGATAGGCCACCTGCCGGTAATCCATGTCCTTCATTTCTCCCGGCGCCATGGGCAGTGCCGGAATTGTGTCGGGAACATAAAGCCCCTTGTCCTCCGCAATTCCTTTAATAATGGCCTGCGCGCTATTTTTAACGTCCCCGCTGCCTCGAGTGCTCATGTAATTGATCATCGTGTTTTTCGCTCCATTCTCCAAAGTTTATACGAAATTGACTCGCGTCGAGAAATCGTTCTCGATGAAATGTTTAGTTTCTATTACTTCTGTTAATATTAACAAAATCAGCCGGGCTTTTCAACCGTTACTCCGTCACTTTCCATGACAAAACCTTTACTACCGACACCGTCCTTGGTATAATTGAAGCATCCTCACTCTAAGGAAGACGAAAGAAGGTGTTCAAATGGCGGAACCGCCAAAGAAAATAGCGGTGCTGGAAAAGTCACTGCAAATTCTCGAATACATGATCAACTATCCTTACGGTATATCGCTCAGCGAGTTGGAAGCAGGCGTGCATTTAAACAAGAGTACGATCTACCGAATTCTGTTTACGTTGAAAGAGCACGGTTATATTCGTCAAAATCCTGGCAACAGCAAATATTATCTGGGGTCCGAATTTTTAGCGTTCGGTTCCGTGTTTGAAGATACTGACCTTTCCCGCGTAGCCGCGCCCCACCTTCAGCATCTGGCGGAAGCGACCAAAGATCTCTGCCATCTGGTCATTCGAGACAATACGGAAGGGGTTTATATCAGCAAGGTAGAGCCTCCCGACAACGGCGGCATCCGCGTTCGTTCCCGCATCGGGGCCCGAATTCCGCTGCACTGTACTTCGGTGGGAAAGGTGCTTCTGGCTAACCTGCCCGAAACAGAGGTGGAAGAAATACTGAAAATTACCGGTCTGCCTGCTCGAACGATTCATACGATTACCAATCCTCTGGCTCTAAAAAAAGAACTGGAAAAGGTTCGTCAGCAGGGCTACGCGATCGACGATCTGGAAAATGAAGAAAACATCCGTTGCGTAGCCGCTCCGGTCCGGGATCATACCGGAAAAGTAGTGGCTTCGGTTTCTTCCACCGGAACGATTTTAAGCATGACGGAAGAGGTCCTTCCT
>CAUHLX010000403.1 GCA_959606705.1 uncultured Bacillota bacterium
GCGCCTGGACGTCGTAGATCGAATTGCCTCTGCCGATCAGCGACGTGGCCGCCGTAGCCCGAAGCTTGTGAGGACTGTAGCCCTTTTTCCGCGAGGTGTGCAGACCGATGGAGGTATACTTTTTCACCAGCTCGCGAATTTGCCGTTCCGTCATTCGCTTGCCTTGAAGGGAAAGAAACAGCGCGTCCTTGTTTTCCTCGGTGAGACGTTCGTCCGGAGGCCGCTCCGTGTCCAGATAATCGTGGAGCGCCTTCAAAACGGTATTGTTGTTTAAGGGCATCAAAGACTCCTTGGCCCTCTTCCGATAGATTTTAAACTCTCCCCGACTGAAATTGAAGGAGGATACGTTCAGCTGCTGAAGCTCCGAAAGCCGCAGGCCGTAGGTCACGAACAGGATCAGAATGGCCTTGTCCCGCTTCTTCGTCTTTTCCCAATATTGATGCTCTTTCGGTGTAAGGCCCTCGCCGCTGCTCACCGCGTCCAGCATCCGCTTCACCTCGTCGTCCTGAAGCGCCTTGATTTCCCGCTCTCCGGGCTTAGGAAGCTTGATGGGATCGAAGCCGTCGGTGATGTTGCGGCTCACCAGCTCATCCCGATAGAGAAATTTGAACAGCACCGAAAGCGAAGACTTTTTTCGCGCCAGCGATTTCTTATCGTTTTCATAAAGGTAAACGGCATTGTCCTTTTCCACCTTGTAGCGTCGGCAGTAATCGATAAACAGATTCACGTCCACCGCCCGAATCTCCTCAAATTCCTCCTGACGGATTTCCCCAGGCGTTTCTCCGCGGGTCAAATCCGTTTCATGAATGAGATAATTGCAGAAAAAATGAATGTCCCGCAGATAAGCCAGCCGCGTCATCGGCAGAACATTGCCCTTGAGATACGTAAAAAAACCTCTCAGGAACCGCGGCAGATCCTCCTGAATGGCTTCACACTGTTCGATAATCTCGTTTTCCTTCAGCAGAATATTGTCCGGCTTATCGGATTTGTTGTGAATCCGGATCTGCTTTTTCTTTTCTCCCGCCATTTAAAGTTCCTCCGAAATCATTTGGATCATCCGCTGCTTGGCCTCTTCGGAGCTGGAGTATTCCGAGAGAGTGATCCATTTCATGTCGGGATAACGGCGGAACCAGGTGAGCTGACGCTTGGCATAGTGCCGGGTATTCCGCTTGACCAGACGGATGGCTTCCTCCCTGTCATAGCTCTTGTGAAAATACCCGATGACCTCCTTGTAGCCGATCCCCTTCATAGAAATGTTTTCTTCGGTAAGCCCCAGGTCCAGCAGACGTTCCACTTCTTCAAACAATCCCTGAGAAACCAAAAGGTCCACCCGCAGGTCGATCCGCCGGTACAGCTCCTCACGATCCCGGTCCAATCCGATGAGCACACAGTCGTAGTCTTGCGTTTTAATCAGGGCTTCGTCAAACGGACGGACTCGCTGTCCTCCGTTCTCACAGATTTCGATGGCTCGAATCACCTTTTTCACATTATTGGGATGAATCCGCCGGGCCGCTTCGGGATCCAGCCGTTTGAGCCGCTCGTGCAGGGATTCCACCCCCTGGCGTTCCGCCTCTTCTTTCAGTTTGCTGCGAAACCGAGGATCGCCGGGAAGCGTGGAGAAATCCATGTCATAGATGAGGGAATTGACATAGAGTCCCGTACCTCCGGAAACGATGGGCAGCAGTCCGGCCTCAAAGGTCTGCTGAATATATTTTTTCGCTAGAATCTGGTAATCCGCTGCCGAAAAAGGGGTCCGAGGGTCGATTTCGTCCACCAGGAGATGCTTGGCCAGAGCCCGCTCCTCCGGAGTAGGCTTGGCGCTTCCCACATCCATCCACTTGTAGATCTGCATGGAATCCGCCGAAATAATCTGACCGGAAAGCTTTCGGGCCGCTTCAATGGCATATTCTGTTTTTCCCACCGCAGTAGGCCCCGCGATCACGACGATCGTCCGTTTCAAGAAAATGCCCCCTTTCTTTCAAATTAGGCTCGTTTGAACAGGTGTTCGATTTGATGCTTGCTGAGCTTCACAAAGGTCGGCCTGCCGTGGGGGCAGGAAAAGGGATTTCTGGTTTTGGAAAGATCCGCCAGAAGTTGGCCGATCTCCTCTTCTTTCAAACGATCGTTGCCCTTGACCGCGCTCTTGCAGGCGTTGGTAATGATGCGATCCAGTCGTTTGGGATCATCCGGTACTTTCCCTTCGGAAAGATTGTCCAGGAAATATTCTATAAAATCCTGGGCTTCCTCCAAGCTCATAAACATGGGAATTTCCTTGACCACATAGGATTTCCCACCGAATTCTTCCATTCCGAAGCCCATTTCCCGCAGGCAGTCCTGCCACTCCGAAGTCCCGTTTTTCAAAGAGAAGGGAACTTCGATCACCAAGGGAGTCAGCAGCATCTGAGGGTATTTTTCTTCGCTGTGATACCGTTCCAGCAGCTGTTCGTAAAAAATCCGCTCGTGGGCCGCGTGCTGGTCGATCAAATAGAAGCTGTTTTCGTCCACCGCCATGATATAAGTGGCAAAAATCGCGCCTAACGGCTTTAAGGCCAGAATATCAAAGGGCTGCTCCGCGGGAGCCTCCGGAAGAGAAAGTTTGGCCGGTCCCTTAACTGACGGACTTTCCGGCAGGAAAACCGGCGGAGCTTCCGCCACAACAAAGGGCTCGGGGGGCGGTGCGGCGTATCCCGGAACCGTCTGTTCTTCCATGGTCTCCACGGTTACCGTCTTTTCGACCTTCGCGGTTTCCCGTTCTC
>CAUHLX010000404.1 GCA_959606705.1 uncultured Bacillota bacterium
CGCTGTCCGCATTCTCTCCATCGACCCATCCTCCATGGACTCATCCTGCTGCTTACCGGCCTCTTTGACACATTATATCATGTCGTTGAAAATACATAGACATGATTCAAGGATCGCTGTGATCATTATATCATGTCCCCCAAAATACAATGGCATGATTCAATGATCACTTCCTTGCGCGAACAGCGCCAAGGATCGCTGTGATCATTATATCACAACATTCTACCTTATAAGCAGGATTGAGCCAAAATCAGACCAAAATGCAGCAGTATTGAAGAATCACCCCCGGCATTCGTGACCATCGTTCACAAAGCGATGGCCCGGAGCACTGACAGATGTATTGGGGTCGTTTCGTTGAGTTTCGCAGACGCCTTCCCCCTCACGCGCTCTTATCGTTTCATCCGAAGTTCGTAGCCCAGCACCTCCCGACAGGTATGCTGCGGCCGATGGAAAAAGACCTGCTCAATGTCCTCCCCAAACTTTTTCTTTCCCCAAGCATGCAGTTCACGCAGTACGCGGATGTTGTACGCATATTCCCTTTGAAGCAGTATTATTATTTTATAGTAAAAGATATCCTTTCTCTCGTCTTGGCCAATATTGATCCCTTCGATCCTCTCCGCGTTGAGAAATAAATAAGCAAAAAGGAAGAATTCCTCTAGATAATACCGATTGTGAACCGAGGTCCTACGGTCTCCGATCACATAGGGTGGTCCGTAGTCTTTCGCCGCTATGATGCTTCCGCAAATGGGGCATCCCTTGGATGGATCGGACAATTCCTTCTTAATCCGCTTTAGTATCAAGAGGTAGATGCGGGATTTTTTATATCGTGCCAGCAGCCCCAAGCGCACCATGTAAAAGGCCAGCGGAAGTGTTTCCAGCAGCGCCGTTATCCCCCCGATTCTGCAAAAGATCCCTGCCACCTCTCCGACCCTACCGACGCTGACTATGGAAAGCAGCAGATTCGCGGTCATCAGCAGCATCATATACATGAGGCAGTTGATCAAGTTAAAGTACTTCAAAACGTCCCATTTAAAAAATATATTTTGGAAGGTAAGGCCTAGAACGGTTTCCTCCGCATTGAAAAGCAGCAGCTGAAGGATGGTAATCGACAGCAGTGAGATGGTCACTTGCACGGGCATCAAACTAATCGGAGAAAACGATGTGAAAAACAAGTCCCAGCTACCCATTCTTTCGCTGGTCACAATCCCAAAAGCGACCGCCTGAATCACGGCATACTGAACACCAAACAATACCGCATATCGATATCTGAAAATGTCTTTTCTGGTAAATGTCAATTGATCTGGTTTCATCTTAGATTTCCTCTTCCACCCACTCAAACAGCCGCTTTATTTCCCCATCCAGCTTCTCCGGCGCTGTGGTCGGATAACGGGAGCCGGTAATGATGACCCGTCACGGTACCGGCCCGCATATGCCGGATCAATGTTTTGATAGAACAGTTCATGCATATGGAGTACAGCCTGCTCATCGATCCGGCGGCTCTGCATCAGGGAGAACATATAATCGTAGGCTTTCGCGTAATCCACCGCCTCAAATATATCCCGGAGCGCCCTGCCGCCCACGGTCAGGCCGTCCTCCAGAATCACCTTGGTCTCGCTTTACGTCAGAGAGTTCCCCTCCAGCGCGTTTGACGTCCATGTCAGACCGACACGATAATAGTCCTTTATCTGGCTTAACAATTCATCCTCAAGCAGGCGCAAAGAATTGATTGCGTCTTGAAAACAGTTAACTTTCTTAAGCAGTTCCACAGCTTCACCATCCTAATTTCTTGCTGCTCTTATCATACCACAAAGCCATGGGAAAGGTAGACATTTCCACGAATATCCGCCGCTTTGGATTCGTAATCCTCCGATATGATCCAACGTTCCTTGTCTAAATCCTCGAAGCGTTCCGTGGTCACGTTCTGCTCATAATACACGGCGAGGATGCGCCTGATGTTCTCCGCGGCGGTTGCTCCCTTGCACACGACTGAGATCGCAGGATTCAAACCGGCTCACGTTTATACAAGCATGGTATTTTTCATCGGTATTCTCGCAAAAAAGAGCGGCTATGTTCTCATAAAAGCGAAGAACGTAACCGCTCATTATCGCGGGAAACAAGTCTACCAAATCCACTGAATCTTCATAAACAAGTCAACACCAAAATTCCCAGATAATTCCTGTATTTGGCAAATAGGTCACAGGCAATAAATTTTATTTCCATAAATATCTTAGCAAGCTAAAGATTGTAACTGTCTCTCACACTAATAAGACATACATAATAGTTACATAGGTTTTAGATTTCTATTGAGCCTATCCACCATCCAGGCGATACGCTTGTCCCGTCCGGCATCTGTCTTTGCATCAAGATATGCCCGTGTATAAGTTTTCTTTACGGACAAAGACATGGCTTGAAAATTTGTATAAGCGGGTTCATACCCTTCCAGCAGTGCGGACAGGTGAGCAATCTGTTCCTCCGTAATGATTGCCAGAGGATTGGAAGTGTCCCACTGACCGTTCTTCTTGGCCTCATCTATCTTCTTCCTGCCAAAATCAGTCATAAGTCCTCGTTCCTCAAGATTTTTTACCAATGCCTTATTCTTCTCTGACCATTTGCTATTCTTTCTGCGCAGAGAAAAATACTTCTTATAGGTCTTATCATCGATCTTTTCCATCTGTCCATCAATCCAGCCAAAACAGAGTGCTTCTTCCAAGGCTTCTCCCGCTTTTAAAGTTTTTGGCCCGCCAGACTTA
>CAUHLX010000405.1 GCA_959606705.1 uncultured Bacillota bacterium
ACACTCTTTTCCTGGTCTGACCTTGACAAGGATTCGTAATCAAAGTAAAATTACTACAGATTAAATAAGGACTTGCCGCGGTCAAGAAGGCCGGGCAAAGAATCAGGAAGATTCCGATTGCTGTCAAGAAGAGAGCACTTTTTTTGATAGGCAATTTTTTTGTGCGAAAAACCAACGAAAGAATCATGAGGGCGACGGCGGCCGGAAAACCGATAGAACCGAGAGGAAATCGGCCGGCAGACGCCAAAAGAACGCGAGAAAGCGAGGAATCTCCATATGAAAATGAAAAAAAACCACAGATGGACCACACTGTGCCTGGTGCTGGTCATCACCGTGACGGCCGGGCTGCTGGGGGGCTGCGGAGGCGGAGAAAACGATGAAACGCAGGGCGGCGGTGCGCGGAGCAGCGATGAGGTAGTGATCGCCATGCCCACGGGGGCGGAGCCGGAAGCCGGTTTCGATCCCTGCTTCGGTTGGGGAGCGGCGGAGCATGCCCATGAGCCGCTGATCCAGAGCACCTTGCTGGTGACGGACAAGGAGCTGGGAGTGGGTTACGATCTGGCCAAGGATTATCAGATCAGTCCGGACGGGATGACCTGGACGGTCACCATTCGGGACGACGTGAGGTTTACCGACGGCCAGCCGCTGACGGCCAAGGACGTGGCGTTTACCTATGAGAAGGTGAAGGAAACCACTTCCATCAACGATCTTACTATGATGCGATCCTGCGAGGCGCCGAATGACACCACCGTGCTCTTTCACATGAATCAGCCCAATTCCACCTTTGCCTACACCATGGCCATCGTGGGGATCCTACCCGAACACGCCTATACCGCGGATTACGGGCAGCAGCCCATCGGTTCCGGACGATACAAGCTGGAGCAGTGGGACAAGGGCCAGCAGGTGATCTTTACGGCCAATGAGGACTATTACGGAGAAGCGCCGAAGATGAAGAAAGTGACCTTCCTCTTCATGAGCGAGGACGCGGCGCTGGCGGCGGCCAAGGCGGGAACGGTGGACATGGCTTACACCGCGGCGACCTTGAGCGATCAGAAGGTGGAGGGCATGCATTTGGAGGCTTACCGGAGCGTGGATAATCGAGGGATTTCCATGCCGACGGGAAAGCCGGGGGGCAAGACGAAGGAAGGCTTCGATTCCGGGAACGCGGTGACCTCGGATCTGGCCATTCGCCGGGCGCTGGCTTACGGCCTGAATCGGGAAGAAATGGCGGAAGTGGTGCTCAACGGGCACGGAACCGCGGCTTACAGCGTCTGTGACGGCCTGCCCTGGTACAATCCGGCTTCGGAAATTTCTTTCGATTTAAAGAAAGCCCTCGGAATTCTGGAAGAGGGAGGCTGGAAGGCCGGCGCTGACGGCGTTCGAGAGAAGGATGGTGTGAAAGCGAAGTTTACGCTGCTTTATCCCACGGGGGACTCCGTCCGCCAGGCCATTGCCGCGGAAACGGCAAATTTGGCCAAGGAGCTGGGCATCGAGATTGAGATCGAGGGTGCGGGTTGGGATGATCTGGACGCTCGGGTGAACTCTACTCCCATGCTTTACGGTTGGGGAGCCAACAATCCCATGGAAATTTACAATCTGTACCGGAGCGGGGCGGCGGCCAATCCCACGGGTTACGCCAACGCCGTCCTGGACGGATATATGGATCAGGCGCTGGCGGCCACCGATGTGGAACGCTCCTACGAGCTTTGGAAAAAGGCACAGTGGGACGGAGAGACCGGGATCACGCCGGAGGGGGATTATCCCTGGGTATGGCTGCTGAACATCGATCACCTGTATTTTGTGAAAGACGGTCTGAAGGTGGCGAAGCAGAAGATCCATCCTCACGGAACCGGCTGGGCCGTGGCAAACAACGTGGATCAGTGGACTTGGGAATAAGCAGGTCCCGGAGAAATTCGAATTTGGACTGGAAAAGCTTCGAAGCAGAGCGGGAGTAAGATGACAGGCAATCAATGGAAATGGATGGGGAAAAATTTCATACGGATGATCACCCTGCTGATCGCGGTGAGCATCGCGGCCTTTGCGCTGGTTTCCGTTTCGCCGGTGGATCCGGTGCGGATGTATCTGGGGGACGCGGCGATGGCTTCTCTGAGTCCGGAGCAGCTGGCCAAGGTGGAGGCCTATTGGGGAACGGATCAGCCGCCGGTGGAACGGTATCTGGACTGGGCCGGTGATTTTGTTCGAGGGGACATGGGAACCTCTTTGCTGTATCGCAGGCCGGTAGCGGAGGTAATCGGAGAGAAGTTTGTCCATTCTCTTCTGCTCATGGCGGCGGCCTGGGTGCTCTCCGGGGCTCTGGGCTTTGCCATGGGAGTGCTGGCAGGAGTGAAGCGGGGAAAGTGGCCGGATCGGCTGGTCCGGGGCTATTCCCTGGTGATGGCCAGCGCTCCCGCGTTTTGGGTGGCGCTGATCCTGCTGATGGTATTCGGCGTCTGGCTCAAGGTGCTGCCGGTGGGCATGAGCGTGCCGGCGGGAGTAGCGGCGGCGGAGGTGACGGTTTGGGATCGGATTCTTCATTTGATTCTCCCCGCCTTGACTTTGAGTGTGACGGGGGTGGCCAATATCGCCCTGCACACCAGAGAAAAGATGATCGATGTTCTCAACAGCGATTATGTGCTTTACGCCAAGGCGCGAGGGGAAACCACCCTGCAAATTGTGAAGCGGCACGGTTTGCGCAATGTGATGCTGCCGGCTCTGACGCTGCAGTTCGCTTCCATCAGCGAG
>CAUHLX010000406.1 GCA_959606705.1 uncultured Bacillota bacterium
TAAGATAGAACCAGCCGATTTAAGGGGGCGACGGAAGCATCGGGAACTTCGGAAACTGCGAAAGCATCGGAAACTGCGAAAGCATCGGAAACTGCGAAAGCATCGGGAACTGCGAAAGCATCGGGAACTGCAGAAGCTTCGGGAACTGCGAAAGCTTCCTCAGCATCGGACCTTCCGCAGCCTAATTTGACGCTTGCAAAAAAAAACAATCAAAAACTGCCGCTCACCGTTGGAAATCGGGGAAGCGGCAGTTTTTTCGAGGATTGGTTTTAGACGTCGAACAATTGGGTGCTGAGGTATTTTTCGCCGCGGTCGGGGAAAACCACCACCACACAGCCGCCGTCCAGATTAGGAATGAATTTGAGGGCGGCCAGCATGGCGGCGCCGCTGCTCATTCCTACGAAAATGCTCTCTTCGGCTACGATTCTGCGGGCGGTCTCAAAGGCTTCTTCCGATTCGATCATCACGTGAGCGTCCACCGCGTCCGGATTGTAGATGGCCGGAACGATCGCTTCCTCCATATTTTTCAGCCCTTGTATGTAATGCCCCTTGATTGGCTGCGCTTCGATGATCTTGATATCGGGATTTTTTTCCTTCAAGCCCATGCCAATGCCCATCAGCGTGCCGGAGGTCCCCAGAGCGCAGACGATGTGAGTGACGCGGCCCTCGGTCTGTTCCCAGATTTCTTCCGCGGTGGTTTTATAGTGCGCCAGCTGGTTGTATTTATTGGAAAACTGATTCGGAAAGAAGTATTTGTCAGGATTCTTTTCCACCAGCTCGTGGACCTTGCGAATGGCGCCATCTGTGCCGGAATCCGCGTCAGTGAGAAGAATTTCACCGCCAAAGGCTTTGATCATTTTCTGACGTTCCACCGATACCGCGGAGCTCATGACGATGAGAACCGGATATCCCTTGAGCTTTCCGATCATCGCCAGTCCGATCCCGGTGTTGCCGGAGGTCGGTTCGATGATGGTTTTTCCCGGGGTGAGAACTCCTTCCGCTTCGGCCTGCTCGATCATCTTCAGCGCGATGCGGTCCTTGATGCTGCCGGTAGGGTTGAAACCTTCCAGCTTTGCCAGAAGTTCTACCTTGGGGTTGGGGTTCATCTTGTGGATTCGGACCATGGGCGTGTGTCCGATGCATTCCAAAATATCGTCGTAAATCATTTGCGTTTCGCATCTCCTTTTGAAATAATCTGCGGCGCGGGGAGAAAACCGCCCGCGCCGGAACGTTCACAAGCAGAAATCATTATACTATACCTGGCGTGAAAATGCAAAGAATGGCCGGTCCCTATTTTATCAAGAAAGATTTCAGAGGCCGCTCTCCCGGAGGCGGGAGATATGGTATAATAGATGCATAGGATTTGAAGCGAAGGGGGAGAGCGGAAATGGCACAGCAGAAGAAAAAAGAAGTGATCGTACAGGCACCCAGAGTTCCGGAAGAGGTGGAAACTCTGCACAGCGATCTGTCCTTCAACGAAGCGATGGAACGGGACTATATCGTGGACCGGCTGTTTGACGGGGGAGTCGCCGGGCCGGTTTCGGAGAAGGGGGTTGCGCTGGATACCTGCGTATTTCGCGGGGTGTCTTTTGTGGAATGCGCTCTGGGAAACGCCATGATCACCGACTGCGTTTTCGTCAATTGCGATATGACGAATGTCAATTTCAGCGGCTCGAGTCTGTACCGGGTCGTGCTTAAGAATTGCCGGCTGAACGGGGCGAATTTCAGCGAAGCCGTTTTTCGCCACGTCTTGACGGAAGACTGCAAGGCGCCATACTTCAATGCCACCTCCACGCGCTTCGCGGAATGCCGGTTTGCGGAGGATCAGTTGAATCGGGCATATTTTGAACACTGTTTTTTTAAAGATTGTGAGTTTAAAGGGGTGCGGATGGATCAGACCTCCTTTGCGGGAACGAAGCTGGAGGGACAGGATTTCAGCACCTGTGCGATCAATGGAATCACGGTGGCTTTGGAGGATTTGAGAGGATTGTCCGTAACGTTGGAGCAGGCTTTGGATTTTATAGGCATTTTAGGATTGCGAATTGTGTAGCGGAAACGCGGGGGATCATGAATGAATCAAATTAGAATACAATACGGCGACGCTTTCCATTTTTATAGACATCAGGTGTGGAGAACTTTTCTCATCGGATTCGCGGTGTTTGTAGTGGTCGCGGCGGGAGCTGCGATTCTGCTTCAAGGCCGGCCGGACGATACGGCGGATTTCATTCGCATGATCAACGAGATGTTTGAAAAGAAAGGGTTAGAGGTAAACGGACAAATCTCCGCCTGGCGTCTCTTGCTCAACAATCTCATGGCCTCGGGGCTGATGGTGATTCTGGGCTTGGTGCCCTTCCTGTTTTTGCCGTTGATTGCCATGGCGGAAAATGCTTTTCTGATCGGAGTGATGTTCGCGGGAGCGGGTTTGATGGGAGTCAACTGGTCTGATCTGGCGTTGGGCTTGATTCCCCACGGAGTCTTCGAACTGCCGGCGGTGTTCCTGTCCGTGGGACTGGGTGCCTGGCTGTGCGGGGAGAGTGTCAAAAAGATATTGGGGAGAAATAAGGAGCGAACTTATTTTTTCATGCTTGCGGAAGTGAGCCGATTCTTTGTTCTGGTCATTATACCGCTGTTGATAGCGGCGGCTTTGGTGGAGGCGTATGTGACGCCCGTGGTTATGAGGTGGGCCGTATGAAAAAATATTTGAATATGCTTGAGGACTTGGGAGCGGTGCAG
>CAUHLX010000407.1 GCA_959606705.1 uncultured Bacillota bacterium
CCATTCGACAGAATTGTTTGTCGGATTCATAATTTTTGCAAAAGCATTTTGTAAAAAATACAATTCTCCCGGCGGTTTATTCCAGATTTCCGATCCCCTCCACGATTCGTTTGGTTTTCCACGACTTCATGATTCCAAAGGAAAGCAGCGCGCAGATGGCCAGCGCGGTCCCGGACACCACGGCAAAGACCCAGCCGTCGAATTGAAACGGATGTCCGAAGGCTTTCATATCGGAAAGCGCGTAAAGATATCTCAAAACCGGCTGCGACAGTACGAAGGCCGCCGCGGTCCCCAGGACGCCCAGAATCAAATTTTCAAACAGCAGCATCCGTCTGGTCATGGCCAGGCTCATCCCCACGGCCCGCAGCATACTGATTTCTCTGGTTCGGGTCCGCATCCGGTATCTGAGGTTGTTGATCATATTGATCATGACCAGGACAAAGGCGATCAGCGCGATCCCGTAAACATAGACCATCTGTTTGTGATAAAACCTTTCGTTCTGCTGAATTTCCGAAATTAAACTGCGTGTGGAAACATTGCTGTTTTCATTGCAGATTCGAATCAGCTTCTGCTCCAGAGCGGTCTGTTCCTCCGAGGTGAAACCGCTTCTCGCATCCACATACATGCATTGAATGTGGCTTTCGGGCGCGATGTCCCGCATCTGCCGGTCGCTGGTGATCAGCAGGGGGTAGATGGTGCGATTGCAGTCATACATATAGCGAAAAGATACCACCGCCGCGACTTTAAAGGTTTGATATCGGTATTCGGCGTCCACATCCGTTAAGTTCTCGTAAGCCTCCGTATCGGTCCGGAAATCCGCGGGATATTTTATTCGGATCTCATCTCCCGCTTCATAATCCATCCGCGGGGTTCCCTCCCGATAAGCGCCCGGAAACTCGTTTTCCTTCGTATCATCCGTACGCAGGACACATAAAATGATCTCGTCGTCGGCCAGGTGCTCCGGATCGAAGCTTCCCGAAATCACGTACTTTTTCAGCGCCTTGAGCGCTTCCACATCATATCCGTACAGGTGGGACTTATAAATCTGATTCTTCCCGTCAAAGCCCACATTATCATAGCCGTAGAATTCCCGAAGCCTTGCGTTCAGGTCGTCGTAATAGGCGTCATTCCGCGCCACGCCGTCTTCATCGACGACCCTGACCGGCATCCCCGCCGCCGTCTTCACGGAGGTGACGTCGTCGATCTCCCGAATCGCCTCCACGCTATCCCGGGAAAGACCTTCGTCCACACTCCGGAAGGACAGCATGGTCATGGCGTATTGGCCATTTAAATACCACATCTCCTTCGTTTCCTCACGATAGGTGGCCGCCAGCCGGGCCTGATAGGCCAGCCCGGTGAAGAGCGTGATTCCCAGGCAGATGGTGAGGACCACGAAGCTGCTGGTTTTCAAATCCCTGACGATATACTTGCAGCCCATTCGAAACAGCGTTCCCATCTTGCTCCCGGCCGCCCTCAGCGCAAAGAGGCTTCCCGAGCCCTTTCCCCCGAGCGAAACGCCGGATATCGTTTCCACGATGGGCGCTCGTACGGCCTTCCGCCCTGCCGCACAGCCTACGATTCCCACCAGACAGGCCGCCAGAATTACGCAGATTAAAATCTGCGCGGCGGGGAAGACCGGTACGAGCCGCACTCTTTCCTGATACAGATAAACCTCCGGATCCTGATCTCCGGAGAGGAACATGATGAAATAGGCCAGGAGCACGCCGACACCGATTCCCACCGGCACACTGACACAGTAAATCCGATACAACTCCAGCAGAATCATGTTCCGGAGCTGCCGCCGCTTCATGCCCACCGCTCTCAAAATTCCATACTGCGGTTCTCTGGTGAGAGAGGCAATACGATAAACCCCGTAAAAAACCACCATGCAGATCAGCAGAATCACGCCGGCCACCTTCGCATCGGCCCAATACAGCTCCTCGAACGTCTCTCTGGCCGGACACTCCTTGATCTGTTTCTCCGAGATCCCCAATTCTGTCTTCAGGCGTTCCATGGTCTGTTCGTAGTTCACGCCGCTTTTCAACTGCAAATAAGCAATGTAACTCACTGCGGTCTGCGGGTTCGGAGCCGTGTACAGATTGATGGTCCCGTACTTTTTATTCTGGTACCGGTCCGTCAGCAGTCCTGTCAGTTTAACCTCGCAGGGCTGCCCTGTTTCCCAATCTTCAATTGTAAAAACCTGGCCGACCGCCGGCTCGATTCCCAGATTGAGCAGCGCCCACTTTTCCGCCACCACCTCTCCTTCTTTTTCCGGCAGTCTTCCCTCGAAGACCTTCGCCGTCATGGTGATCGCCTCCCCGTCCGCTTTGGTCAGAAACACGTCTTGCTGATTGCGGCGATAGTGCTGATAGCCCTCCTCTTCCACCGCCAGATGCCGGATCGTCCGATCCGCTCTCAGCTGGGCAAGCTGGTCCTTCGACAATTCTTTGATCGAACAGTCCGATGGGGTAAACTCCATTTTCTGCTGGATGTTGGCAATGCGATGGTTGGTATGCATCAAGGTGAGCATGGCGGTCAACAGCAGAAAGGTCAGCGCGAAGCTGAAGAAAATGGCCAGCGTATTCTTTTTATAGCTGCGGATAAATCTACGATGCAGCTTGATCTCTTTCTCTTCTCTTTGAACCATTTTTCTCGCCTACCTTTTTACAATCCTGTCCGCAATCCGGCCATCCTCGATCCGCAGAATTCGATCGGAGAGCTGTGCAATT
>CAUHLX010000408.1 GCA_959606705.1 uncultured Bacillota bacterium
TCGCCGGCTCTCTCATCAAAAATCCGGGCGGAGGCTTGGCGTTATCCGGCGGCTACATTGCGGGCCGCTCCGACCTGGTGGAGAACATCTCCTATCGGATGACCTCGCCGGGCATCGGCGGCGAATGCGGCCTGATGTTCGGTCAGAGCCGCACCATGTTCCAAGGACTGTTTCTGGCTCCCAGAACGGTGAACGGAGCGGTCAAGGGCGCGATCCTCTGCGCCAAGGTATTCGAAAATCTGGGTTTTGACGTACTTCCCAAGGCAACGGATCAACGCAGCGACATTATCGAGGCGGTGAAGCTGGGCAGCCCCGAAGCGGTGGTAGCCTTCTGCGAAGGAATTCAGGCCGCGGCCCCCATCGATTCCCACGTCAAGCCGGAGCCCTGGGATATGCCGGGCTACGAGGATAAGGTGGTGATGGCAGCCGGCGCGTTCGTTCAGGGATCTTCCATCGAGCTCTCCGCAGATGCTCCCATCCGTCCGCCTTACGTGGTGTACTTCCAGGGCGGCCTAACGTACGAGCATTCCAAATTCGGGGTCATCAAGGCTCTGCAGTCTCTGGTGGAAAAAAATCTGGTCACACTTTCCTAACGGAGACCGACGTGCTAAAATATAGAATACAAAGGCGTGAAAAAGAGGGGATTGGAATTGAGTCCGAAACGGATCAAAAAAAGACGAAAAGAGACCTTAAAAAAGGTGGTCGCGATCTTGAAGCTGCTGCTGCTTCTGGTGATTGCCATCGGCATTCCTCTGGCGATCTATCTTCTGGCTCCGGACCTGCTCAGCCGATTCCGTTCTATGGATCAGGTCAATGCGTTTCTGGAACGATATAAGACCGCCAGCATCTTTATTTACATCGGTCTGCAGGTGGTCCAAATCATCATTTCCATCATTCCCGGACAGCCCATTCAATTTGCGGCCGGCTATATGTATTCCTTCTGGCCCGGCTTCCTGTTCTCCATGATCGGAATCGGACTAGGAACCGTGGCGACCTTCTATCTGGCTCGCTTCCTGGGAAAAGACGCCATGCACATCTTTTTCGGCGAGGAAAAAATCAACCATTTCGTATCCATCCTCAACAGTAAAAAGGTCTATGTCATATTGTTCGTACTGTTTGTGATTCCCGGATTTCCAAAGGATTTGATTACCTACGCCGCGGGAGTTTCCGAAATTCGAATTCGGGCCTTTCTGTTTCTTTCTCTGGTAGGGCGGACGCCGGCCCTCATGGCCACGATTATGATGGGCAGCATGTTTCACAACGAAGGTTACTTCGGCATGATCGTGCTGGGCCTTGCGGCAGTGCTTATTTTCATCGCCTGTGTGATATTTAAGAATAAACTGGTGAAACTGGCCGATCTGATCTACGACAAGTTGATTGCGGGCAAATAACAAAGAACGGATATTGAAAGCGAAAGAAACCAAACGCGAATCGACGGTAAAACCGCCGGTCCGCGTTTTTATAAAAGCACCTTGATTCCGGAGACAAAAACAAAAAAGAACAAATGTTTCCAAACCTCTTTACAAAGAACGGAAGTTCTGTTATTATAACAATACGAACAACTGTTCCGAAAGGGCGAACAGAGGAGGAAACACCAATGAAAAGAAAATACCGGATCAAATCAAAATTCAGATTTACTCTATTCATCTCATTGGTTATGGTTATGTTTTTGTTGACTACCGGTACCGTTTTGGGATTGAATCGCCTCGGCGGCGTAGACGAGCCAGCTTATATTACGGTCGAAATCCAATCCGGCGATACGCTTTGGGAGTTGGCGTCCCAGTTCGGTCCGGATGGCATTGATCCCCGTAAGGTGGTTCAAGAGATTTGTCGTGTAAATGAAATTTCGGCAGATCAGCTGCGCCCCGGACAAGAAATCCTGATTCCGGAGTATATTTGAAAGTTGCCTTGCTGTCAAGAGAAAAATCAAAAGGTATCGTAGGTCCTAAAAAAGAAAAAAGTCGCTTAAATCGAAAAATAGAGCCTCGCGGTCGAGCGGCACTGCAATGACTGGGTTCGGCGTTTCAACAACGCTTGGTTCGATCATTCGCAGCTTCGAATCCAAGGAAATATCCGGATCTGTCTCTAAGAATCGACGAACTGCCGGCAGATCATGATAAGAGCCGTCGAGACGGAGCAATCCATCATAAAAGGACTGCCGACGAGAACCGCAAAAGAAAAGGACGAAACAAAATCAAAAGGGGTTTCGACGCAATCTGAAATAGATTGCATCATAAAGTGGTTCGCATGTTTTATCATAGAAAGGCAAGACGTTAAAACCTCCGAGTGCTGAGCGAATCAGACTTGGAGGTTTTAACGGATTCGGAGGACTTCTCCTTTGAATTCTGACGCAACTTTTCCGAAAACATATATTTTAGGAATAGTTATACTTATCCCCATGCCGCCCTTTCTGCCTGTTTATAACTCATCCCTGTGGATTCTTTGCACAGGTTATTCACAAGGTTGCATGAATATCAATGAATTATCGCCGTCATCGGAAAGCAATCACAAAACGTGATCGCTTTTGTTTCTATGAAAAAGATCGGTCAGACGATTCGTCCTAACCGATCTTCATTCGTATCTTATCTTATTTCATTCGGACCTTTGACCTTTGTTCGGATCGTATCCTTACTCCGCGTACGCGGTTTTCGTGCTGCTGTGCCAGTCGGTCACTTTATATCCGGCGGCTTCAAAGAATGCTCTCATGGGAATATAGGTTCGTCCATCC
>CAUHLX010000409.1 GCA_959606705.1 uncultured Bacillota bacterium
CTCTACTGCGTCATCGATGGCCTCGGCAGCTTCATGGACGCCTACTACTTGGAAAACCTGATGTCCGAGGCGGAGGCCAACGTGTCCTATGAGTACACCTTCCTGATCTGCGCCGTTCTGGCTTGGATTTATCTGGTGGGAGTCCGCAAACAGAAGTTCAACGTATTGCGGGAGAAAACCTTCTGTGCCGGAGCGCTGTGCGAAACGGCGGGACAGTTCACCTATGTGTATGCCATGGCCGCCAACGCGATCGTGGCCGCACCCATGATCGCCTCCTACAGCATTTTCTCCGTGCTGCTCTCCCGGATCTTTTTGAAAGAAAAGCTAAAGGGCAAACAGTATTTAGCCATTTTCCTGGTGATGATTGGCATTGCCATTCTCGGGGCCGATGAATAATCGGCCTTTTTTATTGGTCCGAATCCGAATGGTTCCTTAGCCCGGAACCGTTGGCGAAATCCCAGGGAATTCGCAGAATCGCCCGGCTGCCGCCTTCGGGAGAATTGGAAAACTCGGCGGTTCCTCCGTGAGCCTTAAGGATTCGTTCCACAAGCACCAGCCCCATGCCCTTCCGCCCTCCTCCCGGCTCCGACGCCGCTTCCGGGAAGCCCTTGCCGTCATCTTCAATTACGATGCCGCAGTACAGAGGCCGATGGCTCACCCTGATCTTGATTGCACAGCCCCGGGGATTGTGGCGAATGCTGTTGCCGATCAGGTTGCTCACGGCTCGTTTCAGCAGTGTCTCGTCTCCTAAAATCCGATCTTCGGCGCCCATTCCCTCTGTCTCCATTTCAATTGAAAATTCTTCTGCCAGACCGCCGTTGAGAAATTCCACCGCCGAGGCCCGGACCACGGACGCGGGCGGAAGCTCCGCCAGCCGCACCGGCTGCATCTCATACTCCAGCTTCGAGGTGAGATTCAAATCGCTGATCAATTGGCGGAGGATTTCGCTCTGGGACCGGATCACCCCCGCCTGCTTCCTCACTTCTTCCGGCAGCTCCGAGTCTTCTTCCATTCGGCTGGCATAGCCCATTACCACCGACAACGGTGTCCGGATATCGTGGGACACTCCGGCGATCCAATTCGTGCGGGCGTCGTCCCGCTGACGCAGAGCCTCTTTCTGGCGGGTCAGTTCACGAGAGGTCCGATTGATGTTCTCGTTCAGCTCCCTCAGTACGCCGTCCACCCGCAGCTCCACCGGCTGATTTTCCGCCAGGTCGGACAGTCCCCGCACGACCGGCTTCAATGCCCGATTCATTCGCAGGCTGAAGAAAAACGCCAGAAATAAAGCCGCCGCCACATTTATGGCAAACCCCGCCAGAAGAAGGAAAGGAACTCTATCCATCCGTTCCATGGGCATCACGATCTGATACTTCCAAAAGGACCCCTTAGGAAAGCCCGCCACAAACAGTCCGTCCTCATGTTCCCAGCTTCGAACCGGGTAATCCTCCAAATACCATCTGGAGAAGGCCGCCACCTGATTGAGCGTGTATTTCCGCGGTAATTCTTCCGGCAGATGCTCGCTCCAAATCACACTGCCCCGCGAATCCAGGAGCATCCCCCATTCCAGCCCCTCCTCCTGAAAAATCCGTTCGGCTTCCTTTGTCAAAACGTAGGGCACCTCCCGTTGATCCCCGCTTTCGCCGATCCCTTCTGTCCCCTCGGCAACCCGCACCAGTCCTTCCGCAATCCGTTCCACCCCGCGGCCGGTTTCCGCGGAACGCTGGCCGGTCCCCCAAAATAGGAAAGCCAGGAGATTGGTCAGAAGCAGAAACAGAGCGATTCCCGCCGCCAGAACGGAATAACGAGCCGTCCATCTTCCGATTTCTTTCATTTGGAATCCTCCTTTGCCAGACGATATCCGAAGCCCCTGGCAGTAAGAAGCCATCGGGGCGAGGAGGGATCCTCCTCAATTTTTTCCCTCAGGCGGCGGACGTGTACGTTCAGCGTATTCTCGTAGCCAAAGGACGAATCTCCCCAAGCAGCTTCGCACAGGCTGTCCATGGTCACGATGTTCCCCCTGTTTTCATAGAGCTTTTCCAGCAGCGCGTACTCCTTGGCGGTAAGCGTCAGCTCCTCCCCCTCCGATGTGACAACGGTTCCCCGATTGAGATTTACATGGCGATTCCCCAACCAGAAATCCGGCCGTTCCTCTCGCTTCTTTGACACGGGAAAATAGGCCCTTCTCAGTACCGCGCAGAGACGCAGGGTCAACTCCCTTGGCAAAAACGGCTTAGTGATATAATCGTCCGCCCCCAGCCCCAATCCCAGCAGGCGGTCTTCGTCCTGATCCCGGGCCGAAAGAAACAGCACCGGCATTTCCCAATCCCGCCTAAGCTCCCTCAACAGGGAAAAGCCGTCCCCATCCGGCAGCATCACGTCCAGCAAGGCGGCGTCCGGCCGTTTTTCCCGAAAACGAGCCAGAGCTTCCCCGTAGCCGGAAGCCGTCACCACCTTTGCAAAGCCTTCCTTTCTCAAGATATCTTCCACCAGCCGCAGCAGTTCCGGCTGATCATCCACCACTAAAATTTGGCAATCGTAAATCTCTTTCATCGGTCCTCCGGTCCTCTCCTTGTTTCCGCCCTTTTCAAACCTTCCTTTCCTATCATATAACAACGGTCCGCATCCTTCCTCATTTTCCGATGAAATGTAAGGCAAATGTAAGCCCCGTTTCATGACAGTGTAAGCGACGCTCTTTATAATACGGTCAGAACGACGAAAGGGGTGT
>CAUHLX010000410.1 GCA_959606705.1 uncultured Bacillota bacterium
ATAGTGTGCCGAATCCTTGGGATATCCATGAGGAGAGGTAAAATGAGTCTGTAACGCCCCCAGCGAAACAGCCTTCGCGTTCATCTGCGCGCAGAAATCCTCCACCGAGCCCGAGGTTACCCGCGCCAACGCCTCTCCGGCGTCATTTCCGGATTGAAGAAGAAGACCATAAAGCAGATCCAAGATGGAAACCCGTTCTCCCGGCTTCAGCATAAAACAGGACCCCGGATAGTAGACGGATTCGTCGGGAACCCGGACGACCCTGGCCAAATTCCCGGCGGTTCGCTCCGCGATTCGTGCCTGATCTTCGGCCGTTCCAACTTCCTTTTCTCCTGACCGGTCCCCTCTCGTCAGACCCGGATTCGTCGATGCTTCGATTGTCTGAGCCCCATCCGCCGCCGGTGTCTCCGCCGCCTGGGCTTCCACCTCCGCTCTGGCCTCCGCTTCCGCTTGCTCCAGCACGCAAAGAGCCGTCATAATCTTCGTAGTACTAGCGATGCCGCGAGTCTCGCATCCGTTCTTTTCGTATAAAATCACCCCGGTATCCGCATCGATCAGCACCGCGCTTTCGGCGCTGACTGCCGGCGGCGTGGGCAATTGAAACCGATCGCTTAGATTTGAGGGGGAAGATTCAGCTTCTTCTGCTTTCATAGCAATCGATTCGTCAGACGTAGACGCGGATGCCCCTTCCTCCGGTTCGTCCGGCACGGTCGGGGCAGGTGTCGATGCCGGTACGACGGGTTTTAGAAGCGGCACCACCGGCGCCAGTCCGTTGGTCGGCTGCTGGGATAGATCAATCATCGGCACGATCCGTACCTCAACAGGAGCGGAAACAGGCGCAGATACGGGAACGGATTCCGCCTTAACTGCCGTGGATTCCTTCCGGATCGGCACAATCCTCATCTGCTGCCTGCCCGGACTTTTATGAATCGCATTCAAGGTGACAACCTGTACGTTGGAGGCGGAGGTCTCCTTCTGATCAATCATTCCAAACTCCAACGCAAAAACAGCCTTTCCAAAAAAGGCTGTCATGGCCACCATGATAAAAATGGCTGCGATCTGCCAGATCGCAATCTTCAATTGACTTGCTTCTCTCTTTTGCATCAATTTCGCTTCAATTCCATTCCAAATGTTACAATCCCGCAATTTCAGCAATTGCAACGGTGACATGCATTTTTTTTAGTATAAACACCTTCTAAAATGATTGCAAGAGAAAGTTTCCTTTTTATCTTCCGTACGGCGCAGCACCATCCCCCTCCGAGGTGGATCCTCCCGCGATACCAGATCGGAATCGGACGGAAACTACTTTTCGACTTTTCCGGGATTATGACCGAAATCGGTCGAAAAGACGAGGCTAATTTCGACCGATTATTAAAATTCATCTTAAAAAGTCGAACGAAACGAAAAATAGCCGTTATTTCGGCTATTTTGTTAACATGTTTCCCTTAAATTTACATTTTATTCGACCCAAATTACGCTTTTCTTTATAAAAAGTCGAAAAAGTGAATTTTAAGGGTCCGAGGCCCCGACATGTCAACCACCGAACAGTGAGTTTCAAGGGTCCGAGGCCCCCAACATGTCAACCACCGAACAGCCTCGCGCCCGGTCCACAGTGTCCGAAAGCTCGTTTCATCACTCCAATAGAGCCAGCGCACCTTCCACCTCCATGAGAATTCCCGTGCGGATGCAGCCCTCATCGGGACAGAACCCATCGCTGTGCAGCGGCGGCGCCCATTCTTCGCCGATTGGCCTGGTTCCCAGATTGAAATATGCTCCCTTGCGGGCTTCACAGAAGTAGGCGAAATCATCGGTTCCCATGCTGGGAGATTCCATTTTGTAAATCAACTCCGGCGGAATAACCTGGGCGGCCACTTGTTCCAGTACCGACTCTACTTCATCGTCGTTGATCAGCGCCGGATAGCTGTCGATAAACTTCACCTCGGCTTCCATGTCCAGAGAACGAGCGGTCAGCTCGCAGACCTCCTTGACACGCCTTTTGGCAAAGCTTCGAGTCTCGGGGTCCAATGTCCGGATAATGCCCGACAATTGAGCTTGCCCCGCTACGATATTGTTTTTGGTCCCTGCGTGGAACTGCCCTACCGTAATCACCGCCGGACTGCCCACGCACACATTGCGAGAGGAAATAGTCTGCAAGGCTGTTACCAGATAACAGCCTGCCATCAGGGCATCTCTCCCTTCGTCCGGATGGGCGCCATGACAGCCGCTCCCCTTGAGAATCACTTCAAATTCATTGGAAGCGGCGCTTTGCTTTCCCCGTCTCAGCTGGACCGCTCCCACCGGCAGCTCCGGTGAAACGTGGAGCCCGATGACCGCCCAGACCTCCGGATTCTCGAGACAGCCCTCCCGAATCATGGGCAGCGCTCCCCCCACCGTCTCCTCCGCAGGTTGAAAAAAGAATTTAACGTTGCCGGTAAACCGGTGTTCCAAATCCTTCAGGATTTTTGCCGTCCCTAGTAAAATGGCCGTATGCAGGTCGTGTCCGCAGGCGTGCATGACACCCGGATGCTCCGATGAAAAGGGCACCTCTGCGGTTTCCGTGATGGGCAGCGCATCCATGTCAGCTCGAATCCCAACGGTTTTTACCGAGGCGTCCTTTGGTCCGTCCGCCTTCCTTCCCCGAACGATTCCCACGATCCCCAGGTTGCTCTTCATCTCATAAAACTCGATCCCCCAGTTTTTTAAATGTCG
>CAUHLX010000411.1 GCA_959606705.1 uncultured Bacillota bacterium
TCAGCTTCACCGCTTTTTCCTTCCGCACATCCAAACGAATGACGGAGGAATCCACTTTGGGGCGGGGAAGGAACACCTCTTTCGGCACCGCCGCCACGGGATGGACCGTACAATAATACTGCACCGCCACGGAAATCGACCCGTAAGTCTTGTTCCCCGGCGAGGCGCAGATACGATCGGCAACCTCCTTTTGAAGCATGATGGTGATGCTGTCGCAGTCCACCCCATCCTCCAAGATCTTCATGATGATCGGCGTGGTAATGTAGTAGGGCAGATTGCCGATGATTTTAACACCCTTTCGTTCCCGCCCGTCGATCAGCGTATGTTCTTTCAATATTTCATTGAGATCCGTTTTGAGAATGTCCCCATTAACGATCTCGATGTTGTGGTATTCCGCCAGAGTTTCCCGAAGTACGGGGATGAGATGACGATCGATTTCCACCGCCACCACCTTGCCGCAGCGCTGTGCCGCCGCCGCGGTCAGCACTCCGATCCCGGGTCCGATTTCCACCACCAGATCCTCCGGTCCCATCTGCGATCCATCCATGATTTTTTCGACGATATGCGCGTCGGTAAGAAAATTTTGTCCCAGGCTTTTGGACATGTGAATCCCGTGCCGTTCTCTTATTTCTTTAATGGTTCCGGGTGCGTACAGCTTGTCCATACTTCCTTTAATTCCTCTCTGGTAATTCCATAATGATTTAACCTTCCGAGAAAGGTTTTCGCGCTTCCGTAACCGATCCCCAGCCGGGCTCCGATTTCGTCCCGCAGCCGCGCCGCGCCGGCCCCTCCCGACAAGCCATAAGCAAAAAGGTCCGCTTCCGTAAAAGGGTCCTCTCGTTCCTCAAGCGTACACCGGCATTTTTCCAGCGCCCTGCGAATGTCCTCCGGTTTGGCGTTTTCGATTCCGATGTCGCCGTCCTTCTCCGCCTCTCCCCTGGGAAGATAGGCGTGCTTCGCTTCCGGAAACCGGTCGGCCAGCCGTTTGCGGATCTGTTCCCCCGCGAAATCCGGGTCCGTAAATATGATGATCCCCGTCTCCCGATAAGCTTTTTCGATCAATCGGAAGGTGGCAGCGGAAATGCCATAACCGTGCGTGGCAATGGTTTCCGCCGTCAGCGCCTGGCGCACCGCGGCCTGATCATCCCGTCCTTCCACCACGATCACCTCGCGAATCATTGATTGTCCACCCCGCCTTCGGTCACCGTATTTTCCTCATCGACAACAAACAGGAGCTCTCCCGGCTTGATCATGTTCAACTGCTTTCTGGCCTGCTGCTCCACGTATTCATCGCTGTTGACCTGAGTCAGCTCCTGTTGAAGCTTCTCCTTCTCTTTCAGAAGCTCCTCCTGCTTGGCTCGAGCTTGATTCAACGCCGCTTTCTGTGAAATTAAATTATACACGGAAAAACCGCTGACCGCAAGTATGACCACCAGGATCAGCAGGTAGACCAGACGCCGTTTCACCGCCTTTCCGGCTCTCCTGCCGGATGTGGCTTCCTTCTGTTTGACGCCTCGCTTTTTCTTCTGTTTTTTCTTTTGTTCTTCTTCCCGTTTCTTCCGCCGCGCTTCTCTGGCATCGTCGATATCTATGACACCGCCGTTGTCTCCGCCCTTTTCCTTGAACGCACGGCTTCGCCGTTTTTTCCTGCCGGCCATGCTTTCCGACCCCCGTAGCTTCGCTTTGTATTCGGACTCGTAAACCTTACGATCCCTTGGTGTTCATTATCCCATGTCTTTCGATCGATACGCCGTTGCCTTTTTGCCCCAAAAGCGTCCTGACGCGATTTGTCGGCAAAACGGACAGCAGGCGGCTTTGCCGCCCGGGTGCCGAGCGGTTAGACATGGTGAAATAGCCCCTTCAAGTCCTATGTGGCTATTATACCATAATTCCCGCCATATAAATAATGAAGAATTTCTAAAACTTCGTATCGGTCTTCGACGGTCCGAGTCAGCGAGGGGAGTGCGTACGAGAAAAAAGCCGTTTTATGCCTCGGATCAAGTCCGAAAGCTTGCGGCCCACAAAGAATTTCCAGATGACCACTCCGGCAAGAAACGCCGCAGCGGCATGAAAGCTGAGCATTCCATAGCATGCGTAATACAGGAAAGAGGATGTGAGCAGCGCGGCAAAGAACCAAAAAACCAACTCTTCTCCCAGCAGGATCAAACCCCTTGGTCGAAAACGCCTGCGATAAGCGCCGAAAATCTGATAGCAGAGCATGACCGCCAGCCCCGCGTAAAACATGATGAAGAAATCGAAAACCTGTTCGCCGATCAATGGATTCATTTTAGGATTCTCTTTAAAAAGCCTTTTTCCTGGCGGTCCTTTTTCTCGGTGTACGCCGCCGAACAGGCAAAGCCGGTAATGATCACCTTTCCGTCCTCCAGGTCCAGCTTCTGCACGTGCAGCTTTTGTCCCTTTATGATGAGCCCCCCGCCCTGTATGGTCAGCAGAATCGTTTCCTCGTTGAAATGCTCCACATCGACGACGCCGGTCACCGTAACCTTTTCTCGGTCTTCTATGTAAATGTTTTGAGACGCCGTTTTTCTCGTTCTGTTGTCTTCCATGTCAAAAACCCCTTTCCGCCTCCCTATGGTACAACACTCGGGCCGCATTTCATCGTATGAAAAAACGAGGTGAAATATGACGATTCCACCTCGTTTTACCGTTACAATTTAATATGGAAATTT
>CAUHLX010000412.1 GCA_959606705.1 uncultured Bacillota bacterium
CCATCAGCGTTTTCGTGCCCGGCGGATTTAAAATAAACCCCGAGCTGGTCAGGTGGCACAGGAGATTCTCCCGCAGCAGAATGGTTTCGGGGTACTTCTCAATCGCAAACAGTATGGCGGCTTGATCTCCCGCCTCCTGCTCACAATTCGGTTGAAACGATCGAATCTGCCGTTCAAAATTTTTCATAGCGAACCTCCATTTCCGTTCTGCGTCTGCTTTTTTTTTCGTATACATAGGATAGATTATACTCGGAGGTTTCTCAAATGACAATCACTCGGCCCAAAGCCCTTACTCTTGGCGCGAAAGTCGCCTTGATCGCCCCCTCTTCACCGGTGGACTCCGAAGCCCTGCTTCGCTCCGTCCGTTCCGTCCGTTTCATGGGACTGGTTCCCGTTCTCTATCCCAGTGCCGTATCGAGGCATGGCTATCTTTCCGGCACGGACGAACGGCGAGCCCGAGACATGAACAATGCCTTCGCTGACCCGGAGGTGGCCGGTGTCTTTTGCCTGAGAGGAGGATATGGCGGGACACGAATTCTTCCTCTGCTGGATTACGAGCTGATCCGAAAGCATCCCAAGCTCTTTCTTGGCTACAGTGATATTACGGCATTTCACGTAGCCTTTCAGCAGCTGTGCGGTCTGGCTACCCTCCATTCTCCCATGCCCAGCGGCGGCTGGGAGACCTTGGACAATCTGACCTTGGCCAGCCTCAGTGCCCACCTGTTTCGCAGCGTTCCCGTCGGACCGGCGGTCATGCCCGAGGGAGAACACCTTAAAGCTGTCGTTTCCGGCATCGCGGAGGGGCCCATCACCGGAGGAAACCTCTCCCTTCTGGCTGCCACGCTGGGTTCTCCTTATGAAGTGGATACCAGAGGAAAGCTTCTCTTCATCGAGGACGTGGAGGAACGGCCCTATCAAGTCGACCGTGGTTTGACCGCTCTGGCTCTGGCCGGAAAGTTCAAGGACTGCTCCGGGGTCATTCTGGGTACCTTCACCGGCTGCGAAGAAACCGAATACGCCCCCGAGGATACCCTCACGCTCGAACAGATATTCCAAGAAGTAATCGCACCCTTTGGAAAACCCACGGTATCCAATTTCCGGGCCGGTCATCAGTATCCCCACATTTCCATCCCCATGGGAGTAAACGCCCGGCTGGACGCCGACCGGGGCCTGGTCCGCTTTGAAGAAGCGCTCACCCGCTAAAGACTCTTGCGTTTCCCCATACGACTTCACAGCAAGCACCTTTTCTCGTAAAAAATGCCCTGATATCGCCTATTTCTCGGTTTATCAGGGCATTTTGTCTACGTTCTGAGGATTCCCGTGTGGGGATCCTGTTTTTTATGTTCGTTATTCCGCTTCCAAATCCACATTCCGTTCATAGTCCACGCCGTCAAATTCAAACCCGAACATATGATAGAAATCCTTCCAATAGCCTTCCAGATCCGTCAGCTCCCGCACATTTTCCGTCGTGACTCTTTCCCAGCGGCCAATGGCTTCCTTCTGCACATCCTCCCGCATTTCCCAGTCATCCAGGCGAATCCGGCCTTCTTTGTCGGTCTCCGTCGGCTGCCCGTTCACCAGCTTCGTTCGGAACAGGCGGTTCATTTGAGCGATCCCGTCCTCGTGGATGCCCTTCTCCTTCATCACGCGATAGAGCAGCGCCAAATAAAGGGGAACCACGGGAATGGCGGAGCTGGCCTGGGTCACCAACGCCTTGTTAATGGAAATACAGGCAAACACGCCCTCTTCTCCGAAGCGGCGGTTGATCTCCAAAGCGGTTTGGTAAAGGTGCTCCTTCGCTTGGCCGATGGTCCCTCTATAATAGATCGGATAAGTCACTTCCGGTCCGATGTAGGAATAGGCTGCCGTAAAAGCCTTCGGAGCCAGAACTCCGGCTGTGGAAAGCGCCGCGATCCAATCCAGCCAGTCTTCTCCTCCCATCACCTTTACCGTGGCCTCCACTTCCTCAGGCTCAGCCGGCGGTATGGTCATATCATAAACCTCATTGGTCCTCAGATTCAGAGATTTATTGGTGTAAGGCTCCCCTACGGTCTTAAGGACGGAGCTGTACGTCACTCCGTCCGCGGTGGTCCTTTTGGGCGCCGCCAAACTGTAAACCACCAGATCAACCGTTCCCAGATCGGCCCGAATTGCTTCGATGACCTGATCCTTCACTTCCCTGGAAAACGCATCTCCGTTGATGGTCTTTGCATAGAGTCCTTCGTCGGCCGCGGCCGCTTCAAACGCCTTGGTGTTGTACCAGCCCGGGGTGGCCGTGCGATGACCGGAAGCCGGTCGTTCGAACATGACTCCCAGAGTAGCCGCTCCGGCGCCGAAGGCCAGCGCGATTCGACTGGAAAGCCCGTAACCCGTGGAAGAGCCGATCACCAGCACCTTCTTGGGACCGTCGAAACTCCCCTGCCGCCGCGTCTCTTCGATCTGCAGCTCCACATTCTTCCTACAGCCGTCCGGATGAGCGGTGGTACAAATAAAATCTCTCACTTTTGGTTTAATTATCATTGCTTGTTCAATCCTTTCCTATGGTCACAGGATCGTCGCTCTGTCCGATCCGCCGTTCCAGTTCGCGAAGCAGCGTGTCCGCCAGTTCCTCCTCCGGCACCGTTCGAATGATTTCTCCCTTGCAAATCAAGGCGCCCTTGCCCTTTCCGCAGGCAATCCCCAGATCGGC
>CAUHLX010000413.1 GCA_959606705.1 uncultured Bacillota bacterium
CATTGTAAAATCAACGGGTTCTGCGTTTCTGTTGCTTATAATTAATTGTGATTTTTACGCTTTTTTGTTTCCCCGTGTCCTTGGTTCGATTCCGAGTCTGGGCACCATGAAAACCGTTGAAAATTCAACGGTTTTTTTATTTAGTAAAACGGGTTAACTGCGGACTTGATCAATACGGAGACGGAGGAAGCATACTTCTAAAATCGATGTTAGACCATTATGTAATCTAGTGTCATCGGATATATTAAATCCGATATATCAAGAAAAGATATTAACAAGGAGGTAGACTTTATTGCTGCAAAACAAATGAAAAGAAGTATATTCAAGTAACTGATAACATGAATGGTGCGGATACTCGTTCGCGGGAATTGGCGCCGTTGCAGGCCATAAAGAATAATTATGAAAAGATTGTAATTGCCATGGACTGTGACCTCACCCAGGATCAGACGGGGATTAAAATTGTTCGGGCAATGGATTTTCGATTAGAAGAGTATTAATAGTTTTAATCAAACTTTTTAACTTTTATTTGAAAATTATCGTTTTGAGAATATTATAGATTCAATCATGAGTATCTCCGAGCCGATGTTGAATCTTTCTATGCTGAAGGAATCAATGATCTTTCTAAAACCGATTTTGAAGAACAAACCGGGAATTGAAACGCGCCGTTATTCGTGATAGAATAGAGACAAAAATGAGGGGAATCCGAAAGAAGGAAGGGAGAACGATTATGAATCAAGAAATTTTAGATTATGTCGTGGAAAAGACACATGAGTTAATGAACGCGCCATCCTGCAGCGGCGAGACCAAAGCGGCGGCTCAGGCTTGGCTGGAGGCCCTCGGAACCGAAAAGGAAGCCGAGGAAACGAAAAACTATATTGCGGAACTGGAAGAAGATATTATGCCCATCGACGGTTTGATCGCTTTTGCGGAGTCGGAGAGCGGAGCTCAGGTTTTCGGAGCGGACACCGCGAAGAACGTGGCGGCTCACGCTAAGGAAATTAAGGCTGCCGGGGCAAAATACTGCGACTGTCCGGCTTGTGCGGCCGTGGAGGCAATTCTGGAAAAGAAGGACCTGCTTCTGAAATAAGAAGCAGGGGAACGCAGGAAACAAGACGATTTGAGAAGCATCAGTCAGCGATGATTGATGCTTTTTCTTTTCGGCTCGTATTTTTCCGGTGGAGAAAGAGGCAGCGATAGACGAAGTTCATAAAACTGACGGACCCATTCGGGATATTCTTTATATTCCTTTGCCAAGGCAATCTGCTTCAGCGTTCTTCGCCCCACACGACGGTCCATAATTGCTAGGATCCGAATGATCCCATTCTCCGATGCCAGTGCTTGCCGAATGGTCATATTGCGAAATTGCAGCGCCGCCTCCAAGAAGTCCATATCGCAGTAGGTTAGGTCGGCATCCCATCTTTGTTTCATTGCGGCCTCTATTTCCGGGAGACTGCTTTTGGGACTTGATTCATAAAGCTCCGAAATGGCCGCCTCCTGATGATACCGTTCCATCCAGGGAAAAGAGATCATTTCTTTTCCGTCTAAGCGGATTGCCGCCCGGCCATAAGAATTATGAACCTCATGATAACTCGTCAGGAAATAGGTGATTTTTCCTTTTAGGCCCTCACAGAGGCATTCGCTTAACTGCTTGCTGAGTCCGCTCCACGATTTATAATGATTCATGCTGCGCTCCCTTATCTTTCCGTTGAATGCGGCCATTATCAGCGAATCTGGTCTGTAGCTGTTCTAAAAATTTTGTGGTCGCTTTGGAAAAAACCTGATATTTCTTCCAAACGATGTCCAGTCCGACTTCCAGTTTAGGTTCCAGCGGACGAAAACAGAGGCGGCTGTTGCCTGTGGTATTGACCAGCTTGTCCAGGCTCAATGCGTAGCCGAGGCCTTCTTCTACCATTAACGAAGCGTTGTAGACGAGATTATAGGTGGTGACGATATTTAAAGTATCGAAGTCTCGGCCGATCCAGTCGGATAGCTCGTTTTTCACCATGGACTGTCGGGAGGTGAGAAGAGGCAGGTCCCACAGGTCCTTGGGCCGAATCGTTTTTTGAGCGGCCAGTGGGCTGTCCTTGCGCATCAGTACTCCCCAAGTATCGGTTGCCGGAAGCTTTAAGTAGTCGTATTTCTTCAGATCAAAGGGTTCGATCAGGAGCCCGAAGTCCAACAGCCCCTTGTCCAGACGTTCCGTCACGTCGTCGGCGTTGCCGCTGAACAGGTGAAAGCGAATATAGGGATGAGTCGTCCGAAGCTCCTTTGCCGTCTGAGCAATCAATCGCATGGCGTCCGTTTCGCCGCCGCCCACATAGATTTCACCGGTCACCAGTTCGTCCGATTCATGAAATTCCGCTTCGGTCTTTTCGATCAGGTCCAAAATTTCTCCGGCCCGTTTGCGGAGCAGCAGGCCATCTTCGGTAAGCGTAATTTTTCGATTGCCGCGAAGGAATAGCTTCTTCCCTAACTCGGCTTCCAGATCCATCAGCTGGCGGGAGAGAGTGGGCTGTGTCAAGTGAAGATACTCGGCGGCGCCGGATATGCTTTCCTCACGCGCCACCGCGAGGAAATATCGCAATACACGTATTTCCATGAGAAAGGCCTCCTTTTTTTCTTGATTATAGGTTAGTTGAAAAGTTAATTGCACACAGGCTGCTGCAGTTAGAATCACCTGATGG
>CAUHLX010000414.1 GCA_959606705.1 uncultured Bacillota bacterium
CAGATACGGCGCCATCGGCGGAGCGATTTTAGGAGCGGTTCCTCAGTGCGGCTTTTCGGTGGCGGCGGCTAATTTTTACGCGGGGCGAATCATCACCAGGGGAACGCTGATTGAGGTTTTCCTCACCACCTCGGACGAGGCGATTCCCGTGATCCTATCGGAGCCGGGAAGCATGAAGGTACTGCTGCCCTTGATCGGGATGAAGCTGGTCATCGGAATGGCGGCGGGGCTGCTGCTGGACTGGAGCGACCGGCTGCGGGGACTGAAAAATCGGGAAGTGAAGGTAGAGGAGCACAGCAGCTTGTGCGAACACTGTCACTGTGACGAACACGGCGTTTTCCAGTCGGCGCTGCGGCACACGGTGATGATCTTTCTGTTTATTCTGGCGGTCGCCTTTGTGCTGAATTTGGCCTTCTTCGCTTTGGGGGAGGAGATGGTTTCCAGACTGCTGATGTCGGACACGGTGTTTCAGCCGGTGATCACGGGCTTGTTCGGTCTGATTCCCAACTGCGCGGCTTCCGTCATTTTAACTCAGCTGTACCTTTCCGGAGGGATCAGCTTCGGATCGGTTCTGGCGGGTCTTTCCACCGGGGCGGGAGTGGGGCTGGCGGTGCTGTTTCGGGTCAACCCCGATAAAAAGGACAGCTTCAAGCTGTTGGCAATGCTCTATGTGGTGGGAACGGCCTGCGGGATCTTATGCCAGGTGATGGGAGTTTCTATTTAACGGAATCGGATTATCGCCAAGAAAAGCCAGCCTTTAAAGGGGCTGGCTTTTTGTGAGTTTTTGAATCGTCCGCCGGACCGGAACCTCCAATTTTAAGTTGGTGAGGCAGATCAGATAATCCCCGGGCAGAATTTCCATATCTCCCTTTGGAATCAGCTCCGCCCCTTCTCTTCGAATGGAGACCAGGAGGCATTTGTCCGGCCAGGGAATGTCTTTGACCAGACTGCCGGCGGCTAAGGAGTGATGATGCACGATTTCCTCCATGGTAATTTTCTTGTCCGAATCGATGCGGGCAAATCGCGCTTTGACCTTTTCCGTACCCAAAGCCTTGACCTGACCGGCCAAGAGGGAGTCATAAATCGGACTGCCACCTGCCAGATCGGCCGTCACATAAGCGACGATGGCCACGACGGTAAGGGACAGCAGGTGGGAAAAGGTTCCGGTCATTTCGGTGATCAGGACGATGCCCGTAATAGGTGCCCGAACGATGGCGGCGAAAAAGCCGGCCATGGCCAGAATGACAAAATTGAAGAACAGCGCTTCGTCCAGATGAAGCCCAAGGACGGCCGCCTTGCCGAAGATTGCGCCGATGGACGCCCCCAAAACCAGCAGCGGAAAGAAGATCCCGCCGGGAGCTCCGGAACCGAAGCTGATCATGGAGAAGATGAATTTCACCGCCAAGAGCAGCACCAGAGTCCGAATGGCCGTGGACATGGTGAGCTGTTCCACCATGTAGTGCCCGCCGCCTAAGACGTAGGGAAAGCACAAGCCCAGGACTCCGGCCAGGAGAAAGGGAATGACGGGACGGACGAAATCCGGAAGTCGGGAAGCCTTTTTATAAGCTCTCTGAGTGGCCAGCAGCGTATAGTTGTAGAACGCTCCCCCCAGACCGATGATGACGCCGAAAGGAAGCAGCAGCCAGTAGTGGTACAATGGGAGACTTTGAGTGGCGTTGAATTGGAAAATCGGTCCCATCCCGAACGCTTGCTTGGCCACGAAGTCCGCGGTAACCGCGGAGGTCATGGCGGACATCAGGATCGCCGGCGAGAAATATTTGAATACCTCCTCCAGCGTGAAAATGACTCCGGCCAAGGGCGCGTTAAAGGCTGCCGCCAAGCCGGCGCTGGCTCCGCTGGCCATCAGCAGCTTTCTCTGCATCCTAGTGTTGGCTAGTTTGTCCGACAGGCCGTCCGCCACGCAGGCGCCCAACTGAATGGAAGGACCCTCCCGTCCCAAGGACAGGCCGGCCAGTACGCTGACAGCTCCTCCCAGGAATTTAGCCAGCAGGGTGGAGAGCCAGCGATTCTGAAAATAACCCAGAAGGATCCCCTTGACCTGAGGAATTCCGCTGCCGCCGATCAAGGGGAATTTGCGGCAGAGAAAACCCACGCCGAGGCCGCTGAGAACCAGCGAGGGAAAGAGGGCCAGACAGACGGCCGGATGCGCCCGAACCGCGGCGTACATGGACTGAGAGATCGCTTCTCCCTCGGCCAGGACGAAGCGGTAAGCCACCACCACCAGACCTGACAGCAGTCCTACCAGCAAGCTTTTGAGAAGCAGAGAAATATTCTGATGATCCGTATTGAAAATTGCTTTGTAGTTGTTCTGTCGCTTCATGGATTCTCCCGTTCTTTGGAAAAGCCCCCGGGAGCTTGGTCCGGAGGCTTTTTGCGTTCCATCTACAGCAATGCTGGCAATGTTATCTCTTGTTGCTGGCTCCCAGCACATCCTTGATCTTGTGCTGTACCATGCCCTTGATCGCGTCTCTGGCAGGTCCCAGATACTTTCTGGGATCAAACTCTTCCGGCTTTTCGATAAAGATTCTGCGGATCTCGGCGGTCATAGCCAGGCGCAGGTCGGTATCGATATTGACTTTACAGACGCCATGCTTGGCGGCCTCGCGAATCATTTCCTCGGGAACGCCCTGCGCGCCGGGAATTTTGCCGCCGTACT
>CAUHLX010000415.1 GCA_959606705.1 uncultured Bacillota bacterium
CACGATCATCTGCCTTAAAAAATAAAACGAGCTCAGCATCCATTCCATAACGTCAGTCCTCCTCAAAATTCATCAAACGGTTTCCGCGGAAAACGATTCGGCCGCTTTGGCCCCGTTCCGCCAGTTGAAACAAATCGGCCCCGCACAGCAGAACCAGTGTCCCTTCCCCTTCCACATCAAAGGTAATGGAAAAATCCGTGCTCTGATTCATATAGCCTCGGGACATGGAATAATCGGCGGAGCTTCCCACGTCCTTGCGAAGCACCCGGCCGCGGCAGCGGCGAAGCTGACCGGCGGTCCCGTAAGCCGACCCCTGTTTTTTCCATTTCCACAAGGCCCGAATTCCCGCCGCAATCACGGCCAGAAATACAAAACCTTCCATTATCAGCAGCAGCAGCGGCATTCGCTCTCCTTCCCGCGGCGATCCGGACCGTTCCGGTCTCAGCCGCCTCCGACGGTTTCGGACCTCCTGAAAACGATCCTACATTTGGATGGCGTTGGGCCGGTATTCCCGCTCCGGAAATTCCAGCCGGAAATTCACGTATTTGCCCGTATCCACCATCCTCACGTAAGCGTCGTAAGTGGTGCCGCCGTTCTTCTCCGAATAAAGATTGACACACTTGATCCGGCCCTTGCGCAGCAGCGCTTTCACCATGGGCTTAGTCAAAGGCTTCCGTTTGGAAACGAAAAATTTATCGTCCTTCCAGATGACGAAATTGCATTCCTCCCGGTCCGCCTCACAGTAATAGTTGGTTCGTCCCTCAAAAACATTCCTGCCGCAGCGAGGGCATTTCCCGATGATTTCCTTGCCGTTTTCCGCGAAATCACCCTTGTAGCTGTCCACCAGCTCCGTGACAAACTCCCGGATTCCCCGAATAAACTCCTCATATGTGGTCTCACCCTTGTAAATCTGTTCCAGCTTTTGCTCCCACTCCGCGGTGAGAACGGCGCTTTTGACTTTCTCCGGCACGATGTCCACGATCCGGTAAGCCTTCTCGGTGGGCAGCAAATTCTTGCCCTTTCGCTGTACAAAACCGGTCTTGATGATCCGTTCGATGATTCCCGCTCGAGTGGCAGGCGTTCCCAGTCCCGCTCCGGCCACTTCCTTTTTCAATTCCTCGTCCTCCAAGGTCTTCATGGCGTTTTCCATGGCGGAAAGAAGCGTGTCCTCCGTGTAAGGCTTGGGCGGCTTGGTCTCCTTCCGCTCCGAGGTCAGAGTCGGCTGGCTGAGCCGTTCCCCCTCCGTCAGCGGCGGCAGCACCGCTTCCTCCTTTTCCTCTTTTCCTTTGCCCTTCCCTTTCCCCTTGGCCGCCGAGCTTTTCTTCTCCGGTTTTTTCAAAACCGAATTCAACTGTTCTACAACAGCTTTAAACCCTTCGGACGTCACCGTTCGGCCGGTGGTCTTGAATTCCTCCCCCTCTATTTCCATCGCTGCTTCCGTCTTGACGTATTCGTGAGGGGTGTAAGCCGCCGCCAGCAGCTTATATGTAACCATCGCCAATATGTTGGCCTCGTTCACCGGCAGGCCGGCGGGCGCCCGCAGCGCTTCCACCGTGGGAATGATGGCGTGGTGATCGGTCACCTTTTTATCATTGATCAGTCGAGTGAGATTCACCGCCTTCAAATCGTAGCTCTCGGGCGTCCGCGGATTCAGATACGGCGCCCGCAGCAGCTCGTGAATCAGTCGATTGGTGCTTTCCTCCATATCCTTGGTCAGATAACGGCTGTCCGTTCTGGGGTAGGTCACCAGCTTCTTTTCGTAGAGGTTCTGCGTGGCGTCCAACGTCTGCTGCGCGGAAAGTCCCAGCGCTTTGTTGGCCTCCCTCTGCAGGGTGGTCAAGTCGTACAGCGCGGGGGGATTGTCCCGCATCTGGTTTTTGGAAACCTGGGTAACCGTTCCGTCCTTTCCCTGGCATTTCTCTAAAATCGCTTTGCTTTCTTCCTCGGTGTCCACTCGCTTGGTCAGATCAAAGCTCATATCGCCGCTGACACAGGCCGCGGTCAGCACAAAATACGGCTTGGCGTCAAAATGGTCGATGGCCCGCTGGCGTTCCACGATGAGATTGACCGTGGGGGTTTGTACCCGGCCCACATTCTGCGGCTGATCGGACATGCAGGAAAACAGGCGGGAAAAGTTGATGCCCACCAGCCAGTCCGCCTGCATCCGGGAAACCGCGGCGTCGTACAGCCGGTCGTAATCGCTGCCGGCCTTCAAACTGGCAAAGCCATCCAGGATGGCCTTGGTCTCCATGGAACTGATCCAGAGCCGGCGGAAGGGCTTGGTACAACCAGCCTGCATATAGACCAGACGGAAGATCAGCTCCCCTTCCCGCCCGGCATCGGTGGCACAGACCAGCTCATCCACATCCTCCCGCTCCATCAGAGACTTTACCGTGTCAAACTGGCTCCGCGTGGACTGGGTCACTTCATATTTCCAATCCGCAGGCAGGATCGGCAGATCGGTGATTCGCCACTTGGCGTATTTGGGGTCGTAGGCTTCCGGCATCACGGTCTCCACCAGATGCCCCACACACCAGGTAACGTAACACTTCTGCCCGATATAAAACCCATTTCCTTTTTTTTGAGCCCCCAGCACCTTAGCCAGTTCCCCCGCCACGCTGGGCTTTTCCGCAATTACCAGTTTCAAAATCCAGAAATTCCTTT
>CAUHLX010000416.1 GCA_959606705.1 uncultured Bacillota bacterium
CTCAGCAGCTGAATCTTCTGGGGATCGATGTGATGTACCACTACACGGTAGGCGACAATCCCAAACGGCTGGAGGATCTCCTCAAACTGGCGTTTCAGGACTGCGATTTGATTCTTACTACCGGAGGACTGGGACCTACTCAGGATGACCTGACCAAGGAAATCGTGGCTAAGGTGCTTCACGACCAGCTGGTGGAACACCCTCATTCCATGAAGCGTTTGACAGAACAGTATGAGAAGATCAGCCGTCCCATGACGGAGAACAATTTAAAACAGGCTTACATGCCCAGCCGAGCCGTGGTATTTGACAATGACGGCGGAACGGCTCCGGGCTTTGCCCTTTCCGAAGGAGAAAAAACGGCGATCTGCATGCCGGGGCCGCCTAGGGAAATGATGGCCATGTTCGAGGGGAAGATCAAGCCTTATTTGGAAAAGTGGTCGGACGGAGCCATTTATTACCGAACCCTTCGCGAGTTCGGAATCGGCGAGTCCGCGCTGGAAACCAAGCTTCTTCCGCTGATCGACGGCCAGACGGATCCCACCATTGCCACTTACGCCAAGGAAGGGGAGGCTTCTCTGCGCATCGCTTCCAAGAGAAAGACCATGGAAGAGGCCAAAGCCGCGGTGGATGGCATGGTCCGCAAAGTAGACGAGCTGATCGGCGACCACATTTACAGTTATGATGACGAGGAATTGGCGGAGGTGGTAGCGAAACGGCTGATGGATCAGAACATCACCATTTCCTGTGCCGAGTCCTGCACCGGAGGGTTGTTTGCGGCTCGTTTGATCGACATTCCGGGGATTTCCAAGGTCTTTGATCGGGGCCTGGTGACCTACGGAAACGAGGCCAAGATGGATGAGCTGGGGGTACGAAAGGAAACGCTGGATCAGTTTGGCGCAGTCAGCCGGGAGACGGCGATCGAGATGGCGGAGGGGTTGAAACGAAAGACCGGAAGCCGCTTGTGCATCTCCGTGACCGGAGTGGCCGGGCCGGACGGCGGCACGGCGGCAAAACCCGTAGGTTTGGTTTATGTCTGTACCATCCTGGACGGCAGAAGCGTATGCAGCGAGTTTCGGGAACGTCCGGTGAGCCGTTCCTGGAATCGAAATTACACCGTTCTGCTCATGCTTTCTATGATTCAGCAAATGATTTGACGGAAAGGGTTTTTGAATAATATTTGACAAATATAAACATTCGAAGTATAATGCTGTAAGACGATAAAAAAGGCCTTGACCGAATTTGAAAAATGCGTTAGAATGAATCATGAAAAGAACAAACGTTCGTTGCCGTTGCTGTCGCATCGGCAGAAATGGAGGATACAGTGGCAAGCAATAAGGACGCGAAAGCAAAGACCGTCGAACGGTCCGCCAATCAATCGGAAAAAGACAAAGCGTTAGAGGCGGCGATGCTTCAGATACAAAAGCAGTTCGGAAAAGGCGCCATCATGCGCATGGGCGATGAAGGAGCCCGGACCAATATCGAGTCCATCCCTACGGGTTCCGTCAGCTTGGATATCGCCACCGGCATCGGCGGGATTCCCCGGGGCCGGATCATCGAGATATACGGACCGGAGTCTTCGGGCAAGACCACTTTGACACTGCACATTATTGCGGAGGCTCAGAAGAAAGGCGGCAAGGCGGCCTTCATTGACGCGGAGCACGCACTGGACCCCGAATACGCTTCCAAGCTGGGGGTAGACGTGGATGAGCTTTTGGTATCCCAGCCGGATACCGGGGAGCAGGCGCTGGAGATCTGTGAGGTCTTGGTTCGCAGCGGAGCCATCGACGTAGTGGTCATCGACTCCGTGGCGGCACTGGTACCGAAGGCGGAGATTCAGGGAGACATGGGAGACAGTCACGTGGGCCTTCAGGCCCGATTAATGTCCCAGGCTCTCCGTAAGCTGGCCGGCGCCATCAACAAGTCCAACACCGCGGCGATTTTCATCAATCAGCTGCGTGAAAAGGTAGGCGTCATGTTCGGCAATCCCGAAGTGACTACCGGCGGCCGGGCGTTGAAGTTCTATTCCACCATGCGTCTGGATGTTCGCCGGGTGGAGAGCATCAAATCCGGAGACCAGTTCCTGGGCAACCGCACCCGGGTCAAAATTGTGAAGAATAAAGTGGCGCCTCCGTTCAAACAGGCGGAGTTCGATATCATGTACGGACACGGGATTTCCAGAGAAGGCGATGTGCTGGACTGCGCGGTGGAGGAAAAGATCGTAGAGAAGGCCGGAGCCTGGTATAGCTACCAAGGCGACCGCATCGGACAGGGACGGGAAAATGTCAAGATCTATTTGGCCGAGCATCCCGATATTCTGGCTGAGATCGAGCAGAAAGTGCTGGATGCCGCCGTTCCCAAGAAAACGGAGGAAGAGGATCCCGCGGGGGCGGATGACACACTGACCGTGACCGACGACGGTCTGCTGGTGGACGAAGACGGCGTGATCCTGGAGTAGGACAGAGCGTGTCGAGCGCGCGGAGGATACGAGCCGAAGATTGATGCAAAATGAAAGATTGAGGGACACAAAATTCCCCGGTACATCGAGCGTGATGTGCCGGGGAATTTTGGTATTGTCTGAAAATTTGGTTTTACGGTTGAAATTCAAAAAAGAGTGTGCTATAGTGTGCTT
>CAUHLX010000417.1 GCA_959606705.1 uncultured Bacillota bacterium
CCTAATGCCCTCCTGGGGCGTCTCTACATTTCCGGCGCATCCATATGGGACCAGAAGTTCCCGTTGGAAATTCCCAGATACTTGTCATCAAAATCGGATTCCAGCTCTGCCTGGGGATACTTCTTATACCACCAGTATTTTCCCAAGACATAGTAGCAGACCAAACCGACGATGACGCCGATCCCCCAGGACAGGTCTCCCGTGGTAAACGCGCACAGGAAGGCCACGACAAAGGAGATCATCCCCGCCAGATTGACCCCGTGCCAGCCGCCGTACTGACCGTTGATCTTGTACAGATCGGGCACGTTGATCCTCCGTTTTCTCACCAGATAGTAGTCGGACAGCAGAATGCCGCAAAGCGGTCCGTAAGAGGAGCCCATCAGTCCCAGCCAAGACTGGAACTGATCCATGATGTTCCAGGGCTGCATCAGACAGGCTGCGATTCCGCAGATCACTACCGAAATCGGATAGTAAAGCTTCTTTTTAAACAGAGTGGTTACCACGTTCATCAGAATGTAGGCCGGAGGAAGCATGTTCCCCGCCACATTGGTGGACCACTGCGCAAAGATGATCAGGATCAGCATGGCGAACAGCGCGAATCCGGACGACGTGGATTGAAGCGCCTCGATGGGATTCCAATTTCCCAGAGTCAGGGTAGCCATGCCGCCGATGCAGATGCAGAAGGCCTGAGTCATAGGCAGCGCGATGCAGTGAGCCAGGATGCATTTCTTGTTCCGCTTGAACCAATTGCGCTCCCCGATCGGGACGTCCACGTACTTGGTCCAGCTCTGTGTGTCGCAGGTGTTGGTGGACCAGTACGACATATTGGCAAAGCACACCAGAATGAAGGCTTGGAAGCTGACCCCCGCCGTGGTGAACAGCTTGCCCGTGGGCCCCAGGACGCTGTGCCAGATGTCGATTTCCTGCTGATCGGCGATTCCCATGAGCCGGAATACGATCCAGATGGAAATCACGATGATGCAGGGCGCCGCCAGCTTGGCGAATTTGTCGATGGCGGTAATGCCGAAGGCCGCGTTTAGAACCTGAACGGCCATAAACACGTAGAAGCACACCATCCAATTATTGAAGCCGGTAAACGACCAGACGATATAACTCATGGCCGTGGCGCCGTAATAGGTCTGAATCCCCAGCCAGCCGCAGGCGATGAACGCTCGGACCAGGGTAGGCAGTGCACAGCCGATGGGGCCGAAGGAGATCCGGCAGATGACCGGGAAGGGAATCCCATGCTCCACCCCGATATCCCCCGCTAAAGTGATAAAAATTCCCACGAAGAAATTTGCCGCAATTACTGCTAAAACCACATAGATCAGGTTGATGGACTGGACTCCGGAGCCGCCCAGCGCAAAGGTGGCGATGATCACCGCGCACCCCACCCACATGGCGAAATACCCGATGGCGCTGACCGTTCGTTCCGTTTCGCTGCTCGGGAGCAGCTCCTTTCCGATTTTCATTGTGACGTTGTTTTCCTTGTCCATATTCGTTCCTCCTATCCTTGTCGGATTTTACGCTGCATTGACCATTGCTTTTATGTTTTGAGGAATTTATTAATAGTAAAGGTGAAACGTTATTTCCCGTAGGCCTCCGTGATGGCTTGCTCCAGCGCTCCGCAGAACACTTCCAGGCCCTCTCTCAGCGCGGCCTCCGTAATCGTGAGCGGCGGAGACATTTTATAGGTGGACGAGCAGGCTCCCACGGGTGCATACACCATGACGCCGTTTTCCACACAAATCCGGGCCGCTTCGTGAGGCACGACGGAATCCAATTCCTTGGTTCCTTTCTTGACGATCCGCAGGCCCCAGACCAGCCCCCGGCCATTGAGATAACCGATCACATCCGGATATTTATCCCTCAGCTTCGTCAAATACTCCCGACAGATAGGCTCCAGCTTTGCACATCTCTCCGGCAGCTTGTTTTCCACCAGATACTCCAGCGAAGCCGCCGCCGCCGCACAGCCTACCGGATTGCCGGAATGGGTGCTGGTCATGGAAGCCGGTCCGTAAAGATCCATCAGGTCCGCCCGGCCCGATACGCAGGACAGAGGAAGGGAGCCGCTGAGCGCCTTTCCGAAGCAGACCAGATCCGGCACGATCTCGTAGTGCATGAAGCCGAACAGCTTGCCCAGCCGTCCGAAGCCCGCCTGCATTTCATCCATGATCATCACGATGTCGTTTTTCGTGCAGAACTCCCGCAGCTTCTTGGCAAAGCCCACGGGCATCATCGCCCCGCCCCAGCCGCCTAAATGGGTTTCCGCGATGACCCCCGCGATCCGATCGATTTCGATCCCCTGTTCCGCCAATTGAGACAAGAAGCGGTCGAAGCAGGCCTGGTCGGAATAATGAGGATTGGATTCGTCCGCCCAGTCGTAAAGACTGCCGTTGGGGTAAGGCACCTGATGCATATCCTTGTCCAGATTGACGATCCACTCCTTATCCGACGGAATGCCTCCTACCATCTGGGAGGCCAGCGTCCGCCCGTGAAAGGCGTCTTCAAAGGATATGATCTTCACCTTTTTCCCGCCGCTCTTTTTCAGGCCGTAAGTCCGGGCCAGCTTCACCGCGCATTCCACGGATTCCGTTCCGGTGGTCAGCAGATAGGTCTTGTTCAGTG
>CAUHLX010000418.1 GCA_959606705.1 uncultured Bacillota bacterium
TGATTTCCGCGTTCCTTTTCCATTCCGCCGCTCCGGTTCTGCGCATGCTCATGATCCATGCTGGCTTCCAAGATATCCCGATACGCCCAATGCTTCTCCGGAACATCGACATAGGGAGTCCCCCCGTCCACGGCCGGGCAGCTGGCCGCATCCCGCTCCAGCAGACGGTTCAGCACCGCTGATGCCTCCGCCCTCGTAATTGGCTCCTGGGGGCGGAAGCTCCCGTCGGGATAACCCTTCAGCAGTCCCCTCCGGTTTGTCTGAAAAACCGCCTCCGCATACCAGGCTCCGGGCTTTACATCGATAAAGTCCGGCGTTGCTTCTCCGGCAATTCCCCCTCCCGAAACGATTTCCGCTTCCGTCATTCCCTCCACGGATGGTTCTGCCGGCGGCATCCCCATTCCGGTCTCTTCCGCCAGCCGCACCAGGCAGGAGACAAACTCCGCTCGGGTCATGAGCTTCGCCGGCTGAAACGTCCCGTCCGGATAGCCGCTGAGTAACCCGGATTTCGAAGCATAGCGTGTGGCCGCCGCCGACCAGCGGCCCGCTTTCACATCCAAATATGGCGCGTAGGCCGAGCTCTCATCCGAGACCTCACCTTCTCCGGTCAATATCCGATACAGCATTACCGCGGTTTCTTCCCGACTCACTCCCTGATCGGGGTGAAATCTTCCATCGGGATAGCCGCTGACAAAGGACGTATGATACTCCGTTTCTCCTCCCGCGGCGATGGCTTCTCCGGTGGATTCCGCGGTCCCTTCTCTGACAACCCCTCCGCCCCCGCCGCCTCCGCCGCCGATCCAAGCGCTGGGCGGGATCTCTCCCGTCACGATTTGAAACGCGGCTGTGGAGCGGGACGATCCTTCGTTTCCCCTAATGCACAGCTCCAGGACATACCCTTCTCCGTAGTCGATGGAGGAAAGAACTTGGAAGCGGATTCCCGCTGTGTCGGACACTTCGATGGACACCTTCGACGGATCCCCGGTCCGGACCTTCAGCTCATAATCCGTCGCCAAAAGCGCCGGCTTGCCCATCAGGCTTCCCGTTCGCAGATTGCGATTCTTTAGATACGGGTACAAATTGACGGACTGGCCCGTGGTGAAGTGCATCGGGACTGCCATGTTGTGCAGCACCACCTGATATTGTTCGCTGGCAGCCTCGTCACAGAAGTTCTTTTGGTTTGCCGACGCCTTCAGCAATTGGTCTCCGGTGAGATAGTTGTTCTCCACGAAAAGCTCCGTCCCGGCCGCTGTCCGTTCCGCCAGGCTGGCCGGAATCCTCCCCCGAAGCCGGTTGTCCGACAGACGAACCGTGGTTAAGGCGCTCATGGAGGAAAAGGCGTCCGGAATCCGTCCCTCGAAGAAATTGTCCGAGAGATCCAGCTGTTCCAGCTTGGTCAGCTGCTTCATGGAATCCGGGAGCGGGCCGTTCATTCGGTTGCTCCCCAGCGCCAGCAGCCTCATCCGCTCCCAATTTCCCGTTTCCCCGGACAAGCTTCCCGTCAAGCTGTTTCCCGCCAGATCCAGAATCTCCAATTTCGTGTTTTGGTACAGCGTGGCCGGCAGTTCTCCAGTGAGCACACAGCTCCACGCGGACAGTACTTTCAAATCGGACAGGGAAGACAGATCCGGCAGCGAACCCCCCAGCGCGTTTTGGGAAAGGCCCAGATATTCCAGTCCCGTCATTTGATTCAGCTCCGCGGGAATCCCTCCGGTCAGCCGGTTCTGCGACAGGTCCAGCACCCGGATCCTTCCATTGCGCAAAATCCCTGACGGAATACCGCCTTCGAACCCGTTCCCTGACAGCAGCAGCTGTCTCAACGCCGGCATTCCTCCGAACTCTCCCGGGATCGCTCCCCCATATGCGTTATTCGACAGGTCCACATTCGCAAGCTTGTCCAAGGTAAACAGCTCCGCGGGGATTTCACCGGTCAGCTGATTGTCCGCCAGAAACAGGTACCGCAGCTCCGAAAGCTCTCCGATGGCTTTGGGAATCTTTCCCCGGATCCCCTTCCCTGACAGCCCTAAGCTGGTGATGTGGGAAAAGGCCTCTCTGCCGGTAATATGGTCCACGGTCTTCTGTTCCGAGTGGAGCAGGCGTTCCACCTCCTCCAAAAACCATTCCTGCCCCTCACAATCCGCGATAAACTGGGCCGCATAGGAAGTGGACGGGGTTCGGTTCCCGGGAACGCCGCCCGCCCATACGACGGTTTCCGGCAGGCTCCCCACGCTTCCGGCCGCGAGCATTACGCTCAGCAATCCTGCGATCAAGTTCCGGCCTCTGTCTATTTTTCCTTTCATCATATGCACCCTTTCGTTTCCCCAAAAACAAAGCGAGAGCAGAACCCCGGGATTGAGGCTGATTCTGATCTCGTTCACGAGTGGAATTAAGCTGTCGCTATCTTTATAACCCGTATCAATTTTTCTGAATTTTTCGTTTTATTTGAGTCAATTATACATGCATCCCCCTGTTTTTACAATATATTGTTTCAAAAATATATTTTTAAATATATTCCTTTAAATTCTACTTTCCGTAAACTCTTTTCGATTTAACGGCACACCCTGCAACGAAACGTGATGCGGAAAGTACGGAGGTTAAGTGGTCTCTTCTTTTTTT
>CAUHLX010000419.1 GCA_959606705.1 uncultured Bacillota bacterium
CCTGCTGTCCGTTTTGCCGACAAATCGCGTCAGGACGCTCTTTAGGCAAAAAGGCGACGGCGTAGCGATCGAAAGACATGGTATAATAAATAGCCGCAGGTGGCTTGAGGCGGCTATTTCGGAATGAAGATGGGAAGGAGAGGGATCTATGTTATTTCGGGACATTACGATTCTCGACCGGAACCTGGACGTTTTAGAGCATCGGTACGTAGGTATAAAAGACGGGAAAATTGACTATATTGGTACGGAGGCACCGCAGGACCCAAAGCGGTATGGCGAGGCTTACAATGGGAAAAACAGGCTGCTCATGAGCGGCTTTTTCAACGCCCATGCTCATACGCCCATGGTTCTCATGCGGGGCTACGGTGAGAATATGAGATTGCAGTCCTGGCTGAACGACAGGATCTTTCCATATGAAGAAAAGATTACCGGAGAGGATGTCTATTGGGGGAGCCTGTACCAGCTGGCCGAGGGACTGCGCTTCGGTGTGGTAAGCAATACCGACATGTACTATTTTGGGGGCAATATGGCCCAGGCGGCGGCGGATTCCGGGGTCAAGAGCAATTTGAGCGTGAGCATCACTTGTTTCGGCGATGAGGATTTAAAGCAGCTGGAGCTTTTTAAGGAAGCGCAGAAGGTGTTTTCGGATTGGAACGGCGCGGAGGAAGGCCGGATTCGCGTAGATATGAGCCTTCACGCGGAGTATACCTCCACTCCGAAAGTGGTACGGCAGCTTGCTGATTTCACCAAAGAGATCGGCGCCGGAATGCACGTCCACGTGGCGGAGACCGAAACGGAAGTGGCGGATTGCGCCAGGCGCCACGACGGGAAGACACCGGTGGAGTATTTCAACGAGCTGGGCTTGTTTGACAGCCCCACCACCGCGGCACATTGTGTCTGGCTTTCGGAAGGCGATTTCGATATTTTAAAGGATAAGAATGTAACGGCAGCATCCTGTCCCATCAGCAATTTAAAGCTGGCCAGCGGAATCTGTGACGCGTCGAGGATGCTGGAAAAAGGGATCAACGTGGCGGTGGGCACCGACAGTACGGCCAGCAACAACAGTCTCAATTTCATCGAAGAGATCAAATTCTTTTCCCTGTTACATAAATACGCCAAGGGTGATCCGACTTTGATCACCCCGAAGGAAGCGCTTTACGCGGCCACGGCGGCCGGAGCCAAGAGCCAGGGCCGCGGGAATACCGGCGTTTTAGAGGTGGGAAAGCAGGCGGATCTCATCGTTTTGGATCTGTCCGGACCGCAGATGAAACCGGTTCACGATTTGCTGAACAACCTGGTTTATTCCGCGTCGGGGAGCGATGTGGTTTTGACGATGGTGGATGGTCGGGTCCTGTATCGGGAGGGCGAATTCCCGTCGATCGATATGGAACGCGCCGAATGGCAAGTGGAGCGGTCCAACCAGAGAATTTTAAAGGAGCTTTAATTCATGGCTAAAAAATCTTTCTTTCAGGGCGCGGTCATTCTGGGAATCGCCGGAATTATCATCAAGATGATGGGTGCGTTTTTTCGCATTCCGCTGACCAATATTATCGGAGAGGTCGGGTTAGGCTATTATCAGACAGCTTATCCGATTTACGTGCTGCTGCTGACGATTTCCACCGCGGGGATTCCCACGGCGATTTCCAAGCTGGTGGCGGAGCGGTCGGCGGCGGGGGACCATTACGAGGCGCATCGGGTTTTTCGCGTTTCTTTTATTCTGCTGTTTGGCATCGGGATCGTTTCTTCGTCGATTTTATTCTTCGGAGCGAAGCCGCTGGTGAAACTGTTAGAGAATAATCCGGCGCAGCTGTCGATGATGGCCATCGCTCCGGCTCTGCTGTTCGTCTCGCTTATGGCCGCATACCGAGGATATTTTCAAGGAATGCAGGAAATGGGACCCACAGCAAGCTCTCAGATTGTGGAACAGTTTTTTCGAGTGGCGGTGGGGCTGGGATTGACCGTCGCTCTTTTGAACAACGGGCTGCCCAAGGCGGCGGCGGGCGCTTCCTTCGGAGCGACGGCGGGAGCGATCGGCGGACTGTTGTGGATCGCATACCTGTATATGAAGCGCAGGAAAAAAATTCATAAGCAAATCGCCAGAGGAGTGCGGAGCTTCAATGAAAAAAGCGGAAAAATTCTGCTCCGTATTTTCATCATCGCCATCCCGATTACCATCGGAACGTCGATCATGCCCATTATGAACACCATCGACGTGGCCTTGGTCATGCGCAGACTGCAGGATATCGGTTTTTCGGAGGCCGCGGCCGGCGGAATGTACGCGCAGCTGTCCGGAATGGCTGCCCCGCTGATCAATCTGCCGCAGGTGCTTACCCAGGCGATTGCCATGAGCCTGGTGCCGGCGGTGGCGGCCTATTATCAAAAGAAGGATATGAAGTTCCTCCATTACAATGTGGAATTGGGTCTTCGCACCGCTATGATTATCGCCATGCCCTGTATGTTCGGATTCATTTCTCTGGCTTCTCCGATTATGCGTTTGCTGTATCCTGCGAAGCTGGCCAGCGCCGAAGGCGCGGCCACGAACCTGACCATTTTGGCGGTGGGCGTGGTATTTCTCGCCACGTCACAGACCTTGTCAGCGGTGCTGCAGGGGATCGG
>CAUHLX010000420.1 GCA_959606705.1 uncultured Bacillota bacterium
ATGAGGATGGAGCAGCAGGCCGCTCCGCCGATGACCCATACGCTGTATACTCTGGTCATGGCCATGACACCGATATTTTCACCGTAAGTGGTGGTGGGGACCGAGCCGCAGAAGCCGGAAAGCATGGTGGAAAGGCCGTCACCCAGCATGGAACGGTGCAGGCCGGGGTCCTTGATCAGGTTTCGGCCGATGATCCGTCCGGTCACGATCTGGTGGCCGATGTGTTCCGAGGTCACGACCAGGGTAGCCGGCAGGATGATCATGATGGCACTCATGTTAAAGGAAGGCGTTGTGAAGTTGGGCAGCGCGAACCAGTGCGCTTCCGCAACCGCGGAAAAGTCCACCAGTCCCAGGAAGATGGAGGCCACATAGCCTACGATGATGGCGATGAGCACCGAGATGGCGGAGAAGAATTTGCGGAACAGCACGGAACCGAATACCGCGGTGCCCAGGGTGATGATGAAAGCCGCCACAAACTTGGGATCGATCGCCGTGTAAGTGTCGCTGAGCACCAGGCCGCCCATGTCGGCGGCGGTTCCGGATAGCTCCAGACCGATCAGCGCGATCACTGGCCCCATGGCCGCGGGCGGCAGCACGATGTTGATCCAGTTGGTTCCGAAGAATTTGACGATAATGGCGATGCAGCACAGCGCCGCGCCGGAGAGAATAAAACCGCCCAGCGCGTAGGAAAAGCCCAGGCTTTGATTTCCGATGATCAGAAGGGTGGGCGAAATAAAAGCAAAGCTGGAGCCTAAGTAAGCCGGTGCTTTGCCTTGGGTGATCAATATGAAAAGTAGGGTTCCGATGCCGTTCATCAGAAGAACGATAGCGGGACTGATGCCGATAATTGCGGGAACCAGTACGGACGCGCTGAACATGGCAAACATGTGCTGGATCGAGAGGGGAACACCCTGCAGAAGAGGTACCTTCTCGTTGACCTGAATGATTCTTCTTTCGCTCATTTTTGACCTCCTTTATCTTGGCCCTGTGGGACCCTGGTGCGAAAATGCATGAAAACCTGAACTATATTATCATTCCCAGCAGTGTTTTGCAAGGCAAAGTTTGGGGTATATAAAGGAAAGGAATCGTAAAAACAAAGGAAAGGAATCGTAAAAACATACGGTTTATCAACGATAAGGAGGATTTGAAATGCTGAATGTTAAAATAGCGGAACGGATCAATGATCAAATTAATAAAGAATTTTATTCCGCATATCTATATCTGGATATGGCAAACTATTATCAAGAGGAAGGTCTGGAAGGCTTTGCGAATTGGTATCAGGTGCAGGCCAGGGAAGAAAGCGATCACGCACTCCTGTTCCTGGAATATCTCCGGAACAACGGTGAAAAGGTGACGCTGGAAGCGATCGCCAAGCCTGATAAGGTGTTCGAGAACCATAAGGACCCGCTGGAGGCCAGCTTGCAGCACGAGCGTTACGTCACGGGTTTGATCAACGCGATCTATGACGCGGCCTATGGGGAAAAGGATTTTCGCACCATGCAGTTTTTAGACTGGTTTGTGAAGGAGCAGGGCGAGGAAGAAAAGAATGCCGAGGACCTGATCAAGAAATATGAGTTGTTCGGTGGCGATGCCAAGGGTTTGTATTTGCTGGACGGGGAGCTGGCCGCCAGAGCCTACGCCGCACCCAGCCTGACTCTTTAACGACAGCTTGCCAAAGAGGACCTGAAGATAGGAATTCCGTCTCTTTCAATTCAAAGGGACGGAATTCAAAGATTCTATTCTAAAAATTGCTTGACATCAGGGAGGCAAGATGGTAATATTTTTATTGCGATGTTGACTTTGCATTGCGAGCGTGGCGGTGTAGCTTAGTTGGCTAGAGCGTCCGGTTCATACCCGGAAGGTCGGTGGTTCGACTCCACTCGCCGCTACCATTTTTTTAAACTGCCGCTGTGTTTTCACGGCGGAAGGACAAGGGTCCCGGGTGATGTCTGGCCGGAGAGCCCACCAATATGCGGCCTGGTAGTTCAGTTGGTTAGAATGCCAGCCTGTCACGCTGGAGGTCGACGGTTCGAGCCCGTTCCAGGTCGCCAATTTAATAAATGCACGCGGATCCGTTCCCGTGTAGAAGGTCACTGATATGGTGGGTATAGTCAAGTGGTTAAGACACAGGATTGTGATTCCTGCATGCGTGGGTTCGAACCCCACTACCCACCCCATTTTTTCTAAAAAGTAGTACATATTTTTCGTGAAATGGGTTATAATAGTATTGCCGATGTTGGGGTATCGCCAAGCGGTAAGGCAATGGATTCTGATTCCATCATGCGCAGGTTCGAATCCTGCTACCCTAGCCAATCAATCATTGACAGAGCGCAAAAAGCGCTTTGTCAATGGTAACAAATTCGCCGGATTCGCATATGATATAAAGTCGGGCGGATCAGCGACGAGCGAGACCGAAAGGCGCGTATACGGATATACGCAACTGAGGTCGAACAAGTCAGCGACAAAGTATTACGGAATTTTAGCAAGAAATGAGATACGCAGATAAAATTTCGGAAGACGCGAAGCGACGAGCGAGACCGAAAGGCGCGTATACGGATATACGCAACTGAGGTCGAAC
>CAUHLX010000421.1 GCA_959606705.1 uncultured Bacillota bacterium
TCTGGCCGCGTGTTTGTCGTGAACCAGCTTGCCGCCGAATTCCAGATACAGCCGTTCGCTGTGATTCTCGCGAATCCGTTCCAAAATGTACTTTGACTGCTCTTCCATATACTTGTCCGCGTCGAAACCAATCTTTCGCAGATCCTGGCAGCGCCTTGAACTTTTCACTTTCTCTACCTCGCTCATCGCTTCGCTCTCCATTTCATTTTCCTCCCATACTCCGACCGGAATTATAACAGATTTTGGCCATTCATACAACCGCTTTCAGGGAAATCGAAAGAAATGAAAAAATATAATATTAAGAAATAATGGATATATATTCAATAAAAGTATTGACAAACCAGGTGGGCAAGGGTAATATGTAAAATAATACAAAATAAGATTTTATGTGGGAATGAGATTAAAACAAAGGGGGAAACAAGAGAGATGAAGATGTTACTGATTACACTGCTGCTGTCCGCCACGATTTGGAGCGGAGAAGCAGCGGGGGATTTGCCGCTGAGCTTGTCAGATTTTCCGGGCCTGCCGGGTTTACGGAACCTTCAAACGGAGGAGGAAGCGGTGGGAAAAGCACCTCAAGTCGGGCCATCAAAGGCAAATTATGAGCTTCGGGAGGCCGCGGATTACGGGGTGAGACTGGGGACGGAAAACGGAGTGAGCTGGATTCAAATGAAAGGTCTCCACGGAGCGCGTCTGATCAAAGACGGAAGACTGGTGGAAGGCGAATTCAATACCAGCGTGTACTTCGAACACAGTGACACGACCCGCATCTTTTATGCGGATCGCAAGCGGTCCGACCTGGACCCGACCGCCGGTTTCGATTATATTTATCTGTCCCCCTCGGCGGAGGGCGCTCCCGCGATTCTTTTACCCAACCCCTTCCGCGGAGAGGCTGGTGAGCACTGATGGAAAAATGCTTGAGACACAATTGGGTACGCCGCTTGAGACGCCGTCTGTGCGCGCTGCTGGCTCTGCTCCTTCTGATGTCGGGGCTGCCACAGCCCCTGGCTTTTGGCGGCAGCTCGACGGTGGATCTAAAAACGGACCGGATAGAGCCTTCCGCCTCGGAGATGCAAACCTACTATAAACTGGTGACCGGAGTGATCTTTTTATGGGGGCCGGAGGATTCCGTCACAGGTTGGGATCCCGCAGCCCCGGGTGATGTTTACACCGTGAAGACTTCCGGCCGGTTGCCGGCGGGAGCGAAAAACACGAAAATTTTCTGGTACGACCCATCGAAGTTTGACCTGGACCGGACGCCCAACGTGACCGGACGGCAGGACGCCGCGGATTACCGGCAGCGATATGGGTGCTACGGGGCTCAGGGGCTGTCCGCAGTCCTTAAACAGGGACCGGATGCTTCCGGCCGGATCGCCTACGCTTATACCTTTCGCTTGAAATCCGAAAAAGAATATCCGGTAGCGCGGACTTTAAGCTCCGAGGAAGGAATCGCGGAGATCCGGGGACTGATCGGCAACTATGCCGGTTCTTTGGACAAGTATCTTCACCAACAGAAAATCGGAGAAAACGTCAGCTGCCGTATGTTTTTTCTGCCTTATTTGATCCAATACGACTGGGCTCCCTCGGGAAGCGGAGATGATCCCGCTGCCTCGCCTTCCGTGCCGGATGGCGGTCAGGAGCGAACCTTTTCGGTAGCAGCGAACCTCACCGGGACCAGGAAGCAAAATCGAAAGCAGGTCCTCAATCTGCGAGTGGAACTGCCCGAGGGACGTCGTCTGACACGACTGCAGGTGAGTTTAGAGGATCCGGTCTTGAAAGAAAGCGCACAGTCGGAATGGAACGGGAGGGAGGGCGATCCGGCCCATACCCGGCAGATCAAAACCAGGCCCGTCACCCTGGTCAGCGGAAAACCGGCTGATTCGGCGGCTGGCAGCTTGGGTTACAAGTTGGAATTTCTCACGAAAAATGCAAAGCAGCAGGACTTTCAGTATACAGTTCGGGCCGTGAATGATCTGGGACAAGAAACGAAAGCATCAGGCAAGTTTACAGTCCGGCCTGATGAGCCGCCGCAGGCTCAAATTGCGCTGCAAGACGCGTTTCTGCGGGAGCCGAATTCCAATCGCGCCCAGATTCGGGCGGAGGATGTTTCCCGGTCCGACGGAGATCAGCTGCAGCGGACCTGGACCGTTTCGCCGGCGTCAGGGGCGGCGTTTGGCCCTCCTGTTCTGCTTCGGGATCTGTCTTTCGGGACCGGGAAGCAAATCGATTTTGCCAAGGATGGTGTCGGTCCGTTTCGGGTTCGGTTAGAGGTGCGGGACCTCTGGACGGAGGAGACCCTGCCGGAATACGTGTCGGAACAAGACTATCTGCGGGACACGGTGACAGAAAGCTCTCAAGTGATCAATACGGCTCCGACGGTGAGCCTGGCCGGCGGTCCGCAGAAGCTGCAAACCGCTAGCCTTTTACTGCTGGCGGGAAACGAAGCGGAACGGAACGCGCTGCTGAGAGTGAGAAATCACATTGAGGCGCTTTTGCTGGAACATGGTCAAAACGTGGAGATCCAAATGGAATCGACGGAATTTGCGCCGGAGATGCCGATTGACCAGGA
>CAUHLX010000422.1 GCA_959606705.1 uncultured Bacillota bacterium
CAGTGTGAAATCCTTCCCGTGGGTCGAAATCCGATCCGCCGGTAAACCGGCTCTCCCATCTGAGACGCCTGCAGTACTCCCCACTTCAGTCCTGATTGTTCCGCGTCCCTCAGCGCGGTTTTTACCACCCGAGCCGCCAGACCTCTTCGCCGAAAGCCGGGTGACGTACCCACCAGATACAGGCCTGCCTCGTCCTGCGAATAGTACGCTAAGGCTCCCGCCGCCGGCTGCCCGCCGCAGACACACAGATAGAGCGGAAACTTCGGATTTCTGGCAAAGCAGCCGATGATCTCGTGATGCTCCGCCGCCTCGAACGCTTCCTCCACCACCTGTGCCCAGGCCGTGATCTCCGCCGTAGAAGCGACCCGCAGAATTCTCACCTCGTCTGATGCGTCCTCCGCATCCGCCTTCCCGGCCGCCGCCGCTGCCTCCGACGTCGAGCTTCCCAGTGCCTCCAGCTCGATCACCATTCCGATCTGGGACATGTCCTCCACGAAGCCGCAGCTCTCGAGACAGCTCAGCTCTTCCTGTGAAAAACGCCGTTCCCCGGGCTCCAGCACCACCAGCTTCCCCGCCGCGGACCCCTCCTCGGCGCCCGCTTTGGCCTGGGCGGCCAGACATTGAAACCGCTCGGGGGGCAGGCCCGAAACCAAGCCGAAGCTGCCGCCGTACCACTCGTCAAAGGGGTTGGTGATCCATTCCAGATCCGCGGATTTCCCCGTGGTCCCGCCGGTAAACCCCGCAATCTCCTCGTACCATCTCTTCATATTTTCCAGAGGTCTGTCCATTCTTCCGACTCCCTTCCTGTTCTATAATGTGCGGAACACATAGCCTTGATCCATGAAATATTCGATGATCTCCGGCAAAGCATCCGCCGTGGTCCCCTTGGGAGCGGCATCGTGCATCAAGACGATGACTTCATCTTTTCCCTTGGAGGTATCCTTCACGCTCTTTAAAATCTGGGCCGCCGTGGACCCCTTCGGAGAAGCCGCGTCCTGGGCCGAGCAGTTCCAGTCGTAATACCGGTAACCCGCCCCGGTTACGGCATCCTTTAAGGACTGCGCCTTTCCAAAGGAACCTCCGGGGAAGCGGAAGAGATCGCTTTTATAATCGAAGCCCAGCGCCGCGTCGATGCTGGCGTCGTTGCTGCGAATCCCGGTCAGCAGAGCGGAGGGATTGGCATACAGGGTCTTATAAACATGACTGTCGGAATGATTTCCGATGCGGTGCCCCTCCTGGTACTCCCGAAGCAGCATCTCCGGATTGGCGTCCACCTGATGTCCCACTACGAAAAAGGTCGCTTTGATATCATACTGCGCCAGAGTTTCCAGCACCCTGGGAGTCACCTTCTTGTTGGGACCGTCATCAAAGGTCAGGTACACCGCGCGCACATCCTTAGGTCCCGCCGCCACCAGCGTCTTGGTCCCGTCATATTCTTCCTGGGAAAACACTCCTTTTTCAATCAGGCTCTGAGCCAGGGTTTTCTGCGAACCCGCTAAGGATGTATTTAAGGCCTTCCAGGAAATGCGCACCATATCCCCCCTGGGAAACGCCGTGGTCACATTGCCATTGCTGCCGTCCGCTTTCGGCAGAGTCGTCCGCTCCGGTTCCTCCCAAAGACCGACGGACGCCGCGAAGGCCCCCGCTTCACTCCATGTGAAATCCGCTTTTCCGCCGTTTTCCCCGGCCTGATCCCGATACCCCAGCGCCCTCAGAACCAAAGTCAAATACTCATTTAAACCGCAGGGCTCGTTCGTTCCGAACCGCGTCGCCGAGACACCGACGGATAAGCCGTGAGCGTAGCAGTAACCAGCGTAGGCGTCCGCCCAGTCGGGCACATCCGTAAAGGGATGTCCGTTGTTCTCCGCTTTGGCCGTTTCTTCCAGCCCCAGGAGGCGGATCAGCATCACCGCTCCCTCCATGCGAGTGGGCTGCCGGTGGAGCTGATCCCCGTACTCCGTTCCCGAAAACAACCCCAGGGACTTCATGGCTTGGGTCTCCAATTCATCCTGTGTCTGTGTGGCCGCAAACGCAAAGCCGGGCATTGCCAGCGTCATAACCAACGCCAAAAGCAGAAGGAACACGCTTCCGCGCAGGCCGCGGGCCCTGATTTTCATTCTTTTTTTCATTTGCTTCAACCCCTTTCCCCATTTTGATGATCCTTTTCATCCCTCATTCCGATGTGGATACATACCCGTTTTTCTCTGTCGTCACTCGTCTAAAAACGTGTCAATGGCTTCCAGGAACGCGTCCCCATAACGCTCCATCTTGGCTTGTCCCACGCCGGAAACCTTTAAAAATTCCTTCCGGCTTCGCGGCAGCTTCACACACATGTCCGCCAACGCCGCGTTGGTAAAAATGAGATAGGCGGGGACCTTTTCCTTGGCCGCCAGCTCCGCCCGCAGCTCCCGCAGGATTTCAAACAGCACCGGCTCCGCGGATTCCTCACTGAGACGATCCGTCTGCGATTTCTTGCCAGCTTTCTTTTTCGCCTTCGGCTCGGGCTCCTCTTCCACCAGCCGCTTCATCACCAGGGGTTCCCGGTCCTTCAGCACCTGATCCGCCAGT
>CAUHLX010000423.1 GCA_959606705.1 uncultured Bacillota bacterium
TCCCGCTCCGTTCGCTCCGATGATTCCGTAGCAGTTGCCCGGAGTAAATTTCAAGTTGACATCCTTGAACAGATCCGTGCCGTCAAAATTCAAACTTACATTGTTCACTGTTATCATGTTTTTTCCTTGTTCCTCCCGCTTTTATTTCACCCATGGCTATGGATTGCATCACGTACCCGTTTCCCGGATCGACCTCCGGGCACATCTTTTTTATCATATCACAGACAGACGGGAAGGTAAAGACAAGGAAAATCAAAACTGTGGGACCGGCGTTCCTTTTCACGCCGATCCCACAGTCCGATGTATTCTTTCTTTTCTGTTGTTACGCCTGCTGAGTTTCTTCCGCTTCTCTTCCAAAGACCTGTCTGAGGACGAACAGCACTCCCAGCATCAGCACGATGGCAATCGCCAGGCAGATCACTACGTTCTGCAAGAATCCCGCGATGATGTAGCTCACGAAGGATACTGCCGCAACGGTGATTGCGTAAGGCAGCTGCGTGTTCACGTGGTTGATGTGATTACACTGGGCACCTGCCGAAGCCATGATCGTGGTATCGGAAATCGGCGAGCAGTGATCGCCGCAGACCGCTCCTGCCATACAGGCGGAAATGGAGATGATCATCAGCTGATCGTTGGTTCCTGAGAACAGAGCTACGACGATAGGAATCAAGATTCCGAAGGTCCCCCAAGAGGTTCCGGTGGCAAATGCCAATCCGCATCCTACCAGGAAGATGATCGCCGGCAGCAGCTTCACCAGGCTTGCCGCTGTGCTGGCCATAGCGCCGGCTACGAATTCGGCAGCGCCCAGGCTGTCGGTCATGGACTTCAAGGTCCAAGCGAAGGTCAGAATCAAGATCGCCGGAACCATGGCTTTAAACCCATCGGGGACACAGCTCATGCAGTCGGTAAAGCTCAAGACTCGTCTCGCCACATATAAAATAACGGTGAAAAGAAGAGCGAACACACTGCCTGTGGAAAGGCCGATGGCCGCGTCGCTTCCGGAGAAGGATTCCACAAACCCCGCACCCGAGAAGAACCCGCCGGAGTACATCATACCCGCCGCACAGAAGATGATCAGCACGACGACCGGCAGAACCAGGTCGATCACCTTTCCTTTTCCGGTGACGATCTCCCGCTCCGCATCTGCGTAAGGCCGATCCGGCGTGGTGTATAAATCGCCGGCCAGTGCGTTGTCCTCATGCTTTCTCATCGGACCGTAATCCACACGCAGCAGTGTGATTCCGATCATCATGACGATGGTCAGCAGCGCATAATAGTTGAACGGAATCGCACGGATGAAAATGGTGAAGCCATCCTCATCTCCGGGAACAAACCCCGCTACCGCCGCCGCCCAAGACGAAATCGGTGCGATAATGCACACCGGCGCCGCCGTAGCGTCAATCAAATAGGACAGCTTTGCCCGGGAAACGTGATGCTTGTCGGTAACCGGACGCATCACGCTGCCTACGGTCAGACAGTTGAAATAGTCGTCAACGAAGATCAGTACGCCCAGAAGTACGGTCGCCAGCTGCGCTCCGATCCGGGTTTTGATATGGCTCTCCGCCCAGCCTCCGAATGCCGCCGAACCTCCCGCTTTGTTCATCAGACATACCATGATGCCCAAAACTACCAGGAATACCAGGATACCTACGTTGTAGCTGTCCGAAAGAGATCCCACGATCCCATCCTGAAGCACATGGCTAAAGGTTCCCTCAAAAGAGAATCCCGACCAGAACAATCCGCCGATTACGATTCCTATGAACAAGGAACTGTAGACTTCTTTCGTAATCAACGCCAACGCGATTGCCACCACAGGAGGTATCAGTGACCAAAACGTCGCGTACATCGCAGGTACGTATTCTTCTTCCTCTGCCGCAAAAGCCAGCAGAGGACAGGCCGCAACCATGATCATAACCATAGTGGCAACCCACATAATTCTACCCTTTAAATTTTTCATTTTATCCTCTCCTCTCTTAACAATATGGAGGGGGACGTTAAGACCTGATCCATCACAGAATTTTCCGAAAATAAAAACGCGACGACAATCCTCCCGTATCGTTTTCGCGCAAATCATTCCGGTTTTCTATGTACGGATTTCAGCAGCGTAATTGCGGCAGTCCTTCTCGTGATTGCGAAAGACGGCAGCTGCGGCGGCTATGGTTTCGGTTGTTGGGTTTCTCAACTGTCCACGCATAGACCTACCGGCTGTTGTTGAATGGATAATGATTCCTGCGCTTCTCTCAGTCATTTGTCCCTCTCCCTATCATATTAAGATTTTTAAGAGAGAAAGTCAATATGTTTACCTATTTTTAGATAATATTAGGGATCGGCCCAGACTTTAATTAAGCTCCTATCGCATTAATAAAATGGTTTAAATTGGAATTCCGTCTTTTTGATTCCTTTATATGGATCGATCGCCTATGATCCGTGGGGGCGGATCACGCCCCCACGTCGATTTCTATACGATCAGCCCGCACACCGCGTTGGAAAACGCCACCGGATCCTCAATGGGCATCCCCTCAATCAGCAAGGCCTGGTTGTAAAGGATTTCCG
>CAUHLX010000424.1 GCA_959606705.1 uncultured Bacillota bacterium
TTCATAAAGACCGGGGCCATGATCGTCATCGGATTCCTGGTGGTGGTTTCCATCGTGGTGGTTTCCAACACCATCAAGCTCACGGTGATGAATCGGGAGCGCGAGATCAGCATTATGAAATATGTGGGCGCGACGAACTGGTTTATCCGAGGGCCGTTTCTGGCGGAGGGAATTCTGATCGGCGTGCTGTCGGCGGCGATTTCGGTGGGCTTGGTAAGCTTGGTGTACGGAAAGGTCACCGAACTGCTGAGCAAGCTCCTGATGTTCATCGGAGGTATGGTTCCGCTGGGGTATCTGGCGTACAACCTGATTTGGATATTCATGGCGCTGGGCATCAGCATCGGCGCGTTCGGCAGTATTGTTTCCATGCGGAGATTTTTGGACACATAGGGGGAAAACGGGATGAAACGTTGGAGAAAAGCAGTCAATTTTGCCTTGGTTTTCGTGCTGTCGGTCACCTGCCTGTCGGCGGGGATCAGCTACGCGGCTACGAATGATGATCTCAACGACGTCAACAATAAGATCAATCAGACGAAAAAAGAGCTGAACAAACAGAAGTCGGAGTCCAACCAGCTGAAAAAGCAGATCAATCAAATCGAGAGCGACATCAGTAAGACGCAGAACGACATGGCTTCCATTCAGGCCAATATCAATAAAACAGTCAATGAGATCGTTCAGGTGGAAGCGAATTTAAGCAAGCTCCAACAGGAGATGACCCAGCAGAACGAGTCCATGAATCAGCGGCTGCGCGCCATGTACATGAATGGAAACACCGGTACGATGGAAGTTCTCTTGGGGTCTTCCAGCATTACGGAGCTGATGCACAATCTGGACTTCATCCAGAGGATTTACGACAATGACGCGGATATCCTGGCGGCGCTCCAGGCACAGCACAATGAGGTGTCCGCCCAGAAAAAACAGCTGGAAACGTTAAAAGCCACGTTGAAGCAGCAGCAGGAGCAGGAAGCGGCCAAGCAGGCCGCTCTAAAGTCCAGCAAGGATCAGCTGGCCTCTCAAAAGCAGCAGACCGACGCGGAGATCAAAGAAACCTCGGCGGATCTGGACGCTTTTAAAAGAGAAGCGGACGCGCTGGTGGCGCAGATTCGAGCAGCTTCCACCAATACCGCCTCCTTCGGCGGCGGAGCACTGGGCTGGCCGGTGTCCGGCTCCCGGATCACCTCCAATTTCGGATATCGAACGCATCCCATCACTGGGAAAAAGAAATTACATACCGGAGTGGATCTGGCGGTACCCACGGGCACTCCGGTCCACGCGGCGGGAGACGGCATCGTCATCACTTCGAAATACAACAGCAGCTATGGATACTACGTGGTCATCGATCACGGGACGCTGTCCGACGGGACGCACTTGACCACCTTATACGCTCACAACAGCAAGCTGGTGGCTTCGGTGGGACAGACGGTGAGCAGGGGTACCGTGGTGGCTTATTCGGGCTCTACGGGAGATTCTACCGGACCCCATTGTCACTTTGAGGTTCGTGTCAACGGCAATTACCAAAACCCATTGAGCTGGCTATAGTTTGAAAAAGGAACACCGAAAGCGGGGGTGACGGAAAAACCTCCGCTTTTTCATTTGACGGATGAGAGTTAAGAGAAAGGAAGAGGGCGGCGAGGATGGAAAAACAGTGGATCTTTGCGGCGGAAGGAACCGGCGGCAGTGTGGTGAGGGACCTTCTGGCACAGCGGGGAATCGTGGACGAAGCGGAGATTTCCGAATTTTTATCGGAGAAGCCGCGGAAAACCTACGATCCGTTTTTGATGAAGGATCTGAGCGCCGCGGCGGACCGGCTGATTCTGGCGGCGGAGAGAAAGGAACGAATTTGTATTTACGGGGACTATGACGCGGACGGTGTTACCGCCACCAGCTTGATGCTCTCGATTCTCTCCCTGCTGACCGACGAGTTGACCTATTACATTCCCTCGCGCTTTGACGAGGGCTATGGCTTGAATTCGGAAGCCGTGGAGACCATCGCCAGCTGCGGAGTGCGGCTGCTGGTCACCGTGGACTGCGGCAGTGTCTCCTACGAGGAGGTGGAACGGGCGAAGGAGCTGGGGATGGAGGTGATCGTCACGGATCACCACAACACGCAGGGACGGCGGCGAGCGGATTGCCTGCTGGTCAATCCCAAGCAGGAGGACTGCGGATACCCCTGTGACTATCTGTGCGGCTGCGGAGTCGCTTTTAAGCTTGCCCAGGCTCTTCAGCGGAAGACCGACCGCATCAGCAAGGCTCAGCTCAATCAGGAGCTGGATCTGGTCGCCATCGCCACGGTGGGGGATATCGTTCCGCTGCTGGATGAAAATCGAACGCTGGTGAAGCACGGAATGGACAAGCTCCGGCGGCGGCAGCGCCCGGGCTTGGCGGAGCTGATGCGGCAGGCGGGCTTGAAAGAGGGACCGGTTACTTCCGATCAGATCGCTTTCGTGATCGTGCCCCATCTCAACGCGGCGGGGCGGATGGTGTCGGCGCGGGCGGGAGTGGAGCTTTTGACCGCGGGTCGGCTTTCCCAG
>CAUHLX010000425.1 GCA_959606705.1 uncultured Bacillota bacterium
ATTTTAGACAGTGCGTTGGGCGGCGAAACGACGGATATTATTATGGCGTTGGCCTTCTCAGGCAATGAGCCGGAGTATTCCAAAACCCTGGGAGGAAAGATTTGGTGGAAGAATCTTGAAGACTTCAAGGGTTATAAGATTCAGCAAAATATCATTTCCCACCATTACCGAGCGTTGGATCAGGACGATTTCCGAGTCTGCGCCGCATTCGATTTAGATGAGATTCATCAGCGAATCTCTCTATTGACGGAAAAGTAAGAGCTTTTATGAAACGAGTTGACACGAACCACACTTATAGTGTAATATTACACTATAAGTGTGGTTCGTGTTTTTCGGATGCGTTGAAAAGCGGCGATCGAAAGGGAGGAAACGGCCATGGATAAAAGAAGATATTCCGGAGAGAGCAGACCGGGAATCCTGCTCATTCACGGCTTTGGCGGAGGCCCGGAGGAATTGGCGGCACTGGAGGAACACCTGAAAGACGAGGGGTTTGAAACCAGGCTGCCCCTTCTTCCCGGCCACGGAAAACAACAGCGGAGGCGGTCCGAGCTCACTCGAGATCAGTGGAAGGACGCCGTGGAGCGTTCCTACCTGGAGCTGGCTCATGGCGGGCGGCGGGTGGTGGTCATCGGGTTTTCCATGGGCGGACTTCTGGCGGCCAATCTTTGGAACTATGCCTTCGACGGTTTAATTTTGATCAATACGCCGATTTACTACTGGAATGTTCCGCAGATGTTCCAAAACATTCGGAGTGACGCGGCCCGATATGGGAAACGATATCGGGAGGCATCCGACGGAAAAACGATTTCTTCTTGCGTAGAATTCCAGATGCTTTTGAGCTCCACCAAACCATTGTTTCGCAGACTTCACTGCAGAACCTTGATCCTACAGGCGGCGGACGACGACACGGTTTGGCCCGGCAGCGCGGACTACATCCTCCGTCGGATTCAAGGCCCGAAGCTGCTGCTGAAGCTTCCGGAAGGCGGTCATCAGGTATTGGAGGAAAAAGCCGGCGCAAAAAATGTGCTGCGTGCGGTAGACTGCTTTCTCTGCTGCGATCACAGCGGCTGATGGTTTTTGTCAGTGAATCCTCCAAAATTTACAGCGATTTTTTTCAACATGCCTCTCAAATACTAAACCCGATTACATCGAGGATAGGTGAGGAGCAATGAATGAAGAAAAAATCGAACATAGATGGGCGGAATCGATGAAAGAAAACGGCATCATTTTCTTTATCGGAAGCCTGGGCTACGGCGTGGTGGAGGTCGCCTTCCGCGGCTATACTCATTGGACCATGCTGTTGACCGGCGGCGTCTGCTTTGTGATTCTGTACCATCTGTTTATCCGAATGAGCGGAACAAGCTTGGCTGCGCGCTGCCTGGCCGGCTGTCTGATCATTACGGGGCTGGAGTTTGCGGTGGGCTGTGTGGTAAATCTGTGGCTGGGCTGGAACGTCTGGGACTACTCACAGTTCCGTTTCAACGTCTGGGGCCAGGTGTGCCTGTTGTTTTCCATTCTCTGGTTTTTCTTTTGTGCTCCCGTTTCCTATCTGGCAATTTTAATGCGCAGACGCTGGAGTACCGAATCCCTTTGATTCGAGAGAGGACCGGAAAGGAAAATGAACAGGGAACAGAGACAAAAGCGGAAAGAGGCCAAATGGCTCAATGAAAAGCGGCTGTGGGAAAAACGGTCGGCTCGATCCATTCTTCTGATCTTAGGAGTGCTGGTGGCGGTCCTGTTTCCCCTTCGCATCGCCGTCAGTCACATCGGGGACTGGAAGCCCTTTTCGGGGCCGAGCGACGGGGGAGAAACGAGCAAGCCGGTGGATCTTTCCGTTCTCATGGAGCATTCCATGGTGGATTCCGACGATCCTTTTTTTGACGCTTTCCGGAACAAAAAAAGGGTCAACTTTCTCCTTTTGGGCGTCAACACCGGATTGACGGATACCATCATGCTGGCCAGCTTTGACATGGAAGCCAAGCACGTGGATTTGATTTCCATTCCCAGAGACACCTACTATCCCAGAGAGGGCTTCTCATCGAGCTCACAAAAAAAACTGAACGCCGCATATCGCGGAGATGTTTTAAATACGGCCAAGGCGGTGAGTGAAATTCTCAAGGGAATTCCCATCCATTATTATGCGCTCATCGATTATCAGGGAATCGCCAACGTAGTGGAGGCCATCGGCGGGGTGCCGGTGGACATCCCCATCAAGATGGATTACGACGATCCCAGGGACAAACCTCCGCTGCACATTCATTTCGAGCAAGGACCTACAACGCTTCATGGAGACGACGCCATCAAGTTTCTTCGTTTTCGAGAGAACAATAACGGTACGGGTTATCGGCGGGGCGATATCGACCGTGTGGCGGCTCAGCAGGAATTTATGAAGTCGGCCTTTCGACAAGCAATGGGGTTAAAGCTGCCGGTGGTGGCGAAGAGCGTGTTTCAGAACGTGGAATCCAACGTGGATTTTAGAACCCTGGTTTCGATTGTGGCTCAGGCGCCCGGGATGGATGA
>CAUHLX010000426.1 GCA_959606705.1 uncultured Bacillota bacterium
TAGCTTGTCACATGGCTTTCCATATTAGCCCAGGGATCGTGATCTTTATCCGAGCTTCCAGTATCGGGCACAAGACCGACACTGATCTCCGCGTCCTTCGAAACATATTTCGAACTGGTATGCAGTTTGATACCGGTCTCTTCATCTACCAGAGTGATCGGAGTAACGTCCAGATAAGGAGAAACCCTGAAGTCGTCATATCGATAAATCAGGCCTCTGTATGGGTCCAGAGCGAGCACCTTAACGTAAAGTGTTTTTCCCATCACCAGCTCGTCAATGTTGTCGTAAGCGAGGGTAATAGTTCCGTTTTGAACCTCCACTATGCTGCGATTCTCATCCGTAATTTCAGCGCTCTGCCCATTATCGAATACAGCAGCGGCGGCCTCAAGATTTACGTCATATGTCACGTACAGCTTTCCGTCCTTGGAAACCGCCTGGGCGGAGGTAGTACGGAAAAGCGAGCTTCCCAAACCGTCAAACGCATCATAGTTAAAGGAAACGTTCTGTTCAATCCCATCCAGAGAATCCGGCAGCTTTTGCGCACGGGCAGCGTCAATGGAAATGATGTCGGAAGTGAATACGTAAGCGGTTTCCGTCTCCTCAGATTCATAAAAATGTTCATCCCGCTCGTACAGAGCATTTACCAGAAATTCCTCATTCAGGCTGTCTACCGTCATAGTAAACGCCCATTTTCCGTCTTCAAGCGTCCAATACTCGGTATCGTAAAACAGATCGTTATTATCCGCGGTGACTTTCGCTTTTACTTCATCTCGGTAGCCGCTGTCCTCCAGATCATAACCGGGAATCAGATTCTTCTGCGCATATCCAGCGTCGGAGGATTCCATGCCGTTTTCATACGCTTCCGGCTTCATCACCTCTAAAAGAACAGGGCGGTAATCTTCTGACCCATACAGCAGATACTGCTGGTCACTCCACATATTTCCATTAAAATCCCATGTGTCTAATGGAGAGAAATAAAAGGTAAGGGTATATTTTCCACCCTTGGCGGCAATCTTCACATTTTGGGACAAAAGGCTATTCAATCCGTCAAACTGCGCCATATAGGTGCCGTCTTCCAGAGTAATCTCCTCTTCGACCGGTTTCAGGGCTTCTATTGCCGCACTCAAATCGGCAAGCATTTTCGTTGCCAGTTTCTCCGTGATGTTATCTGAAGAAACAGGACGGTCAATCGCGTCGATAATATCCTGTACCGCCTTCCAGGAATCCTCCGTATAGTCGGCAGGATCCAACGCTTCTGCCTGTTGGAGTTTTTCTTCCAGTTTGTCGAAAACTGCTCCGCTTGGCTTCAAGGCGTCCATTAGGTTCTGTATATTTGTAATCACAATTTCCGCGATGTTTTCCGGCATCACATCGGGGTCGACAGGACGATCCACACTAGCCTGTTCCATCAGCGCGTTGTAGCTGTCCTCCGTATAATCCTCCGGATTCAACGCATAAACCTTGTCCAACAGAGCCTCCAGTCTGCCCCATGCAGAGTCCGCTGCGACGAGCTTCTCTTTCAGCCCCTGAAGGTTAGAGTACATCGCGTTTGCAATGGTTTCCGGCATTACATTGGGATCCACTGGGCGATCCACCGAATCAGCCTGCTCCATCAGCGCGTCATAGCCGGACGCCACATAGTCCTCGCTCTCTAAAGCATAGATTTCGTCCAGCAGGGTTTCCAGCTTTCCCCAAGCGGAATCCAAAAGGACGAGCTTCTCCATTTGCTTCTGGAGATTCTCCAGAAGTATATTTGCGATGGCTTCGGGCATTCCCTCTGTCATATCGTCCTCATCTTCCGGCGGCCGAACCGGACGAACAATTCCTTCTGCCTGCTCCATTAGGGCGTCGTAGCCAGATTTTACATATTTATCTCCGTCCAGAGAGTCGATTTCGTCAAGCAAAGCGTTCAACTTGTCATAGACCGTTGGTTCTGCCGCAAAGACATTGGAAATGCCCATACTCATGACCATCATCACAGCCAACAGGACTGCCAAGCTCCGCTTGAACCACGACTTTTTTGCCGTTGTCATGTTTTCAAAACCTCCATTTCATTTCCTTCCCCACAACAGGGAAGACGCACATTTGGTTAGAATTCACTAACCTATAACGAAAAAATATTGCCGTTCTCACGGCGAACGGGTTACTTGAATCATACCTTCCTCCTTCTCTTTTTATCTGGTCAGGGGGACAAGCTGCTCGCTCACCCTCCCTGATATCTAAGGACACGCCTTTCAGCGGTCTTTCATAACCGGAAGTTTGTCACGGCTAACCGAACCCCTAAAAAATTACTCCTTGCGGAGCATCTTTGGAGCTGACTGTCATTTGTCCATTTTTGAGGGACTTTTCTTGTTTTATGAGTGAGGAGAAAAGTCCCCATAAAACAAGAAAAGCCTTCCTTCATCTCGAAGGAGGCTGCCGTCTTCCATATTGATTCCTCCGAGATTTTTCCTTTGTTTCACCCTCGGAGGTGTTGCCCTCGGAGGTGTTGCCCTCGGAGGTGTTGCCCTCGGAGG
>CAUHLX010000427.1 GCA_959606705.1 uncultured Bacillota bacterium
GCTTTGAAGAGACAGATGCAGGTGAGGACAGAGCTTTTCATAGCTCAAAAGCCGTTCCACATAAGCCGCACTCACCACCGTAGGCTCCAGAGAGCCCAAACGAATGCGAAAATCTCCGGGAAGCTCGTTCAGCGCCCGAACTACAATTTCGATTCCGTGAATGGTTTCCTCCGTCTCCGGTCCCTCCACGTGATAGCCCGGTTCACAGCCGTACAGCGCGGTGTTGATCCCTGTCAGAACCAGCTCCTTAAACCCCTGATCGATCAAGCTTTGCGCCTCCGTGACGATATCCGTCAGCGCCCGGCTTCTCACCGCCCCCCGGGCATAGGGAATCACACAGTAAGAACAAAATTGATTGCAGCCCTCCTGTATTTTGAGATAAGCTCGGGTTCGGGATTCCATGGAGGTGATCACTCCGGTCTCCTCATACTCCCACAAATCGTCGTATTCCTTGATCCTGCGAACCGGTCTGCCGCTTCGCATAAATTCCTCCACCAAATCCGGCAGATGGCTTTTCTCATTGGTTCCGGCCACCACGTCGACTCCCTCGATGGCCGCGGCCTCCTGCGGATTCACCTGAGCGTAACAGCCGATCACACAGGTCACGCAATCCGGGTTTTCCCGCTTCATTCTTCTGATATACTGTCTGGACTTCCGATTGGAAAGACCCGTGACGGTACAGGTGTTCACCACATAGACCTCCGCCGGTTCGTGGTCCTCCACCACCTCCCAGCCCCGACCCGAAAACGCCTCCTTCAGCGCTTGGGTTTCATATTGATTCACCTTGCAGCCAAGGGTGTAAAACGCAATCCTCATCTTTGATCCTTTTCCTCTCCGTGTTTTCGTTTCTTTGTCCGCTATCCATTAGTTTATTACCTGTCCCGGTCGAAGTCAAACGAAAGATCCCTTCCTCCCGGCCGGCGGTCCGCCCGGGGTTCTGCCTCGCAGACACGCCGCATATGCTAGAAAGTGAAAAAGAAATGATTGAAATTTGGAGGGATTCCACTTGCGGAAACAAAAAAAGAAATGGACGAAAAACAACTACCGTTTCCACCTGATTTTGTATCACTGGTTCGGACGAAAGAATATCAAACGCCTGCTCCTCTTGGGGATGTGCCTGCTCCTTCTGGCCGGCTCCGTAATCGTCACCTCGCCGCCCCCCGCAGGCCTGGCCGCCTCACTGTCGAAGCCGGGAAAAGCTCTCAAGTGGGTGGAATTCGACGTCCCCTATGAAGCCTTGAAAAAAGCGATGGATCTGGATATTGAGAGCTACGGCGCCGAAGTCCATCTGGACTGGATCGAACTGCTCTCTTATCTGGCCACCAAATACGGCGGCGACTTCGGCCGGTATCGGGAGAAGGACCTGGACCAGCTGGTGGAGAAGCTGCGGGAGGGGGAAATCACCGCTCACCTGGCCAAGGCGCTCAATGAAAAGTCCTATCGATATTACCTGGAAGCCTACACTGCCGTTCTGGGCGGATTTCTGGGAGAATACGAGGTTCAGGTGCTCAAAGAAGACTCTACCGGTGAAAGCGCCATCGACCGGGGAAATCCCGATCAATGGCAGAAAAAATACGGTCTCAAGGCCTTCTCCCCCGTGGCTTCCGGCTATTGGTACAGCGATTACGACGATTTTGGAGCGGGCCGGACCTACGGCTATGCCCGCAAGCATTTTGGCCACGATCTGATGATCGAGACCGGCACGCCCATCATCGCCGTGGAAAGCGGCATCGTGGAAGCCACCGGCTGGAATCAGTATGGCGGCTGGCGGCTGGGCATCCGCAGTTTCGATGGGAAACGCTATTATTATTACGCCCATCTTCGCAAGGACCGTCCCTACGCCGAGGGAATCTACGAGGGCAAAGCGGTAAAAGCAGGAGACGTGATCGGTTATTCGGGCCGAACCGGATACAGCGTCAAGGAAAACGTGAACAACATCGACACTCCCCATCTGCACTACGGAATGCAGCTGATCTTCGATGAGAAGGAAAAAGACAGTCCCAACCAGATCTGGGTGGATCTCTACTCCATCACCCGACTGCTTTCCCAGCATAAATCCGAAGTAGTCAAAAACCAGGAAACGAAGGAGTACACCAGAAAATACGACTTCACGGAGCCCAATGTCTATCAGAACCAGACGGACGCCAAAAGCAGAAAGGACATTGCCGCCGCGCTGGCCGCCTCGGAAATTCCCGAGGATACCGTACCGGTTCCCATCCTCATGTATCACGGACTGTTAAAGGACCCCGGACGGCAGAATAAATTCGTCATCGATCCCACCCTCTTTGAAAGCGATTTGAAGTATTTGAAAGAGCACGGCTACACCACCATTTTCATGAGTGACCTGATTCAATCCGTAAAGCAAGGTACTCCCCTGCCGGAGAAACCCATCGTCCTCTCCTTCGACGACGGCTACTATAACAATTACCTCTACGCCTTTCCTCTGTTGAAACAGTACGGTATGAAAGCCGTGATCTCCATCATCGGCCGCTACACCGACGAATACAGCG
>CAUHLX010000428.1 GCA_959606705.1 uncultured Bacillota bacterium
TTTTAAAGGGCCTGGAGGACAGTCTTTTTTGTTACTTTGTTCTTCTTAAAATTTCAGAGACCTCATTTGAAAAGCTCGATCTTCTTTGCTAGAATCCCAGCATCGGCGAGAACAGCTTGGTCAGTACCAGAATGATAGGAATAGAGATGATGGTCTTTTCCAGGAAAATGATCACCAGATCCCAAATCTTGACGGGCATTTTGGAGCCCAGCATGATGGAACCTACCTCGCTCATATAAATGATCTGCACCAGGGACAGAATACCGATGATGAAACGTGTCTCCACGGAGGGGACGTTTGCGCAGACAACGGCGGGGATGAACATATCCGCAAAGCCTACCACCGTTCCGGGTGCCGCCGCGAAGGCGTCCTGGATTCCCAGCAGCTGCATGTAGTAGCCGAAGGGCATGGAAATCCATTGGAAAATAGGTGTATAGGTGGACAGAATCAGCGCAATGCTGCCGACACACATGGTGACCGGAACCAATGTGAAGATGATTCCCAGGAACATGTCGATGCCCTTGTACAGAACGCCGCCCACGCCCGAACCTTCCTGTGCCCGAGTAACCGCCTGACGGAACGCCCAAGTAGTCTTTTTAACGCCTTCGGGCTCGATTTCATCGATTTGCTGACCCACCGGGCCATAGTACTCATCTTTATACTTTTTGCCCAGCGGCCAGATGCGGCACATGATGACAACGCTGAGAATACCGGTGATCGTCAAGATCAGATAAAACGGCACGAAATACTGTTCCACGCCCAGCATGGCCGCAATGACCAGGCAGAATGGCAGGGAAACCGCCGAAAAGCAGGTGGCGATCAGGATCGATTCTCTAGCCGTATAATAGCCCTGCTCGTACTGGGTGGTGGTGAGAACCACGCCTACGTTGCAGTTGCCGATCCAGGAGGCCAGAAGGTCTACCGCGGAACGTCCGGGCAGCCGGAACAGCGGCCGCAGGAAATTGCGGATCAGAGTGCCGATAAAGTCCATGATTCCGTAATCCATCAACAGCGGAATCAAGAAGGACGCGGCGAAGAACCAGGCGATCAGCGTGCCCATCAGACCCAGCATATTGCCGCCGGTGTCTCCGGACCAGATGAATTCGGGCCCGATCTGAAAGACGGACATGGTGGCGATAACCGCGCCGATGCAGCGAATCACGGTATACGCCGGGCTGGGAGTAAAATACTTCTTCAACATCTCATTTTCTAAGATAAACTTGGGCTTTAACAGATTTCCAACCAATGACATAATCGCCGATATCAGTACGATAACTAAAATTGCGTAGGCTGCGAACGGCTTGATAAACGCCGCCACCCACTCGGAAATGACTCCCAGCGGAATGTTCATGTTGCCGTTGTACCAAATGGGACACAGGAACAGGAACACGCCAAAAGCGGAAGGAACGATGAATTTCGCGATCTGTTTTCCCGTAGGATGTTCGATCAGACCTTTCTTTTCTTCCATGTTACATACACCTCTCTTTCTTGCTTTTTACTTTTGAAAAATCGACGCGCGCGCCATACGGTCAAACGCTTCCTTCAAAACATCCTTGCCTACCGTACAAGCCATGCGCACATAGCCTTCGCCGCACTGGCCGAACGCAATGCCCGGTATGGTAAGAACATGGGCTTCCCGAAGAATAACGTCGCTGGCTTCGATGGAGCTCAGGCCGGTTTTTTTAATGTTGACAAAGAGATAGAACGTGCCCTTGGGCGGAAGCACCGACATATTGGGAATCTCGTTGATCCGAGACGCCGCGTAGGTCATGCGGTCTTTGTATTCCGCGATTACCGGAGCCTGAATCTTTTCCCGGTTTCTCAAGGCGTAAATGCCGCCTCTCTGTGAAACGGAAGGCGCGGTAAACACCACGTTCTCATTGATCTGCTGAACGGTTTCGATGATGTAATCCGGAGCGATGATATTGCCCAGGCGCCAGCCGGTCATGGTAAAGTTTTTAGAAAAGCTGTTAATGATGATCGTCCGCTCTTTCATTCCCGGTACCGCCGCAATGGGTACGAAGGGATGCTCGTAGCTGAACGAGGTATAGATGTCGTCGGCGATCACGATGAGATCGTGTTTTTTGGCAATCCCCGCGATTTTTTCCAGCGTGTCCATGGTGAGACAGTTGCCCGTCGGATTGCTGGGGGAATTGATGACAATCGCCTTGGTTCTCTCGTTGATCAGCGATTCCAGGCGATCCACATTAATCTGAAAATCTTCTTCCTCATATGTAGGCAGTTCCACGGGAATTCCGCGAGCCAGCTCTACCTGCTGGGGATAGGGCGTGAAAAACGGCGCCTGCAGAATCACCTCGTCCCCGTCGTCCAAAATGGCTTCCAGCACCAGATACATGGCCAGGCAGCCGCTGGCGGTGACGAAAATCTCCTTGTCGTCCACTTCCATCCCGTATTCGTCTTTGTAAAACTTCGCGATCTCGGCTCTCAGCTCGGGATCCCCACGAAAATCCGTATATTTCATATGTCCCAGCTTGGCGTCGCGGAAG